>DATIPJ010000842.1:0-9060 GCA_035472155.1 Kofleriaceae bacterium | reverse complement strand
GTCGCCAAGCGCAACACCCCGCTCGACGGCGCCGCGTTCGCCGGGATCGCGATCGTCGAGGCGCGGCTCGAGCGCCTCCGCCGTGGGCTCAAGGCGGCAGGGCTCGGCGGCAAGGTCGAGGTCCGGCCGACCTCGGCGCGGTGGGCGTCGATCACGGCGAGGCCGGCGGAGGACTCGCCCTGGGCCACCATGTACTCGACCCACGCCCAGCGGGCCGACGTCGGGCGTACGACGACCTTGCCGCCGAGGCCGGCGGCCGACAGCCCGCGGCGCAGCCGGGCGATGCGCGCCTCGACCAGATCGATGCCCGCGAACGGTGTGCCGTCGAGCGGCGTGTTGCGCTTGGCCACGAACGGCGCGAGCCCGTAGGCCACGCGCGGATGGATCGCGGCGAGCTCCTTCGACAGCGCGACCAGCTCGTCGACGTCGGCGTCGGTCTCGCTCGGCACGCCGAGCATCATGTAGACCTTGAGCGTGTGCAGGCGGTGCGCCGCGGCAAGCTCGGCCGACCGGATGAGGTGCCGGGCCTGGGTGGAGCGCTCGACGACGCGGCGCATCCGCTCGCTCGCACCGTCGGCGGCAACGGTCAACGTGCGGTAGCCGCCGCGCGCGAGCAGCCCGACCAGCTCGTCGTCGAGCTTGTCGGCGCGCAGGCTCGAGATCCCGACCTCGCGGCCGCCGTCGACGACGTCGCGCACGATCGCGGCGATGTCGGGGTGATCGGTGACCGCGGCGCCGACCAGCCCGACCCGGCGCGCGTCCCCGGGGATGCCGCTGATGATCGCCTCGCGCGGGACGATCCGCATCCCGCCGTTGGTCGAGCGTCGCATCACGCAGTACGTGCAGCCGCGCGAGCATCCGCGCGCCGCCTCGGTCATGAACATGTCGGCCAGCTCGGTGTGCGGCGTGGTGATCACCGAGCGCGCGGGCAGGAGCGCATCGTCGACCTGCGCGACCGGCGGCACGCGCTCGCCGTGCACGTGGGGCAGGTAGTAGCCGGGCCGGCCGGCGAGCGCCGCCCACACGCGCTCGCGATCGAAGCCCACGTCGCGCCCGATCGCCACCAGCTCGGCGATCAGCTCCTCGCCCTCGCCGAGGATCACCACGTCGACCAGCGGGGCCAGCGGCGCCGGGTTCGAGAAGGTCAGCGGTCCGCCGGCGACGATCAGCGGGTGGCGCGCGTCGCGGTCGGCGGCCAGCACCGGCACGCTCGCGCGCTCGAGGGTCTCGACCATGCCGGCGATCTCGAGCTCGTACGCCACCGAGTACGCCAGCATCGGATAGCCGCCGACCGGGCGCGCCTGCTCGAGCGTCACGAACGGCCCGCGCGCGGCGTCGGGGCCGTCGAGCAGCATCGCGCGGTCGGCCGCGACCCCGGGGATGCCGTGCAGCACGCGATAGATCTGCTGATAGCCCAGGGACGACATCGCGGCGCGGTACGGGCTCGGATACATCAGCGCGATCCGCGTCTCGGCCTCCTTGTAGAGGGTCCCGCGCTCGGCGGAGAGCAGCGCGCGGCGGTCGAGGGTGGCGGACATGGTCAGAGGTTACATTGCGCGAAGTTGAGCTGCGTCGTGCGCATCATGCGCGGCCCGAGCTTGGCCCACACGTCGATGCACGCCGTCGAGCCGCTGGACACCGGCCGGCCCGACGCGTCGCAGGTATAGCGCGTGATCAGGATGTCCGCAGTGCCATCGCCATCCCGATCGATCGCTCGCCAGACCTCGACGCCGGGGAGGCCATCGGGCGCGGCGACCGCGTGGTCCTTGTCGAGGACGTGGGCGCGGGCCGGGTGGAGCGCCGGGTCGATCACCCCGATGCCGTTGCCGTTGGCGTTGTCGCCGATCGTGCCGCGCAGCGCACGGGCCTTCACCGTCCACAGGTTCGGGCACGCCGCGACCACGCTCGCCACCTCGAGGATCTGCAGCTCGGCGAGCACGCGACGCTCGTCGATGACGACCACGGTCTGGCCGACGCGCGGCTCTTCGCCGACGCAGGTGCCGGTGTCTCCTCGGATCTCGCACAGCCGCGGCGCGACATGGGCCGCGTTGCCCGAGCGCTCGATGCGGATCACCTGGCCGTGCGGCGCGGCCATCGCCTTCGAAGCCGACGAGGCCCAGATCGCCCCGAGCGACAGCGCGGTTGCTGCGAGCACGAACCCGGTCAGCCGCGACACGCCTCGAGCGTAGCAGCTGTGCCGGCAACGTCACATGGCGCGCGCGGGCCGCCGGCGCGCCGGCTCGGGCCTGCTACAGTACCGGCCATGCGGCGCGCACTCCGGGCAGTCCTGTGCGGCGGCATCCTCGTCGCTGGTTGCAGCAAGAAGAGCCAGGATGGCTTGCCGCCGGCCAGCGAATGGCAGGCGGCGTCGACCGCGGACCCCGGCGCCCCCGCTGCGCCGGGCGAGGCTTCGGCGATGCCGCGCTTCACGCCGCCGCCGGGCATGGGCGGTCCGAAGAGCAACAATCCGCACGCCGGCCTCGACATGACCGACCCGGCGAACCCGCACGCCGGCCTCGACATGAGCGACCCGAGCAACCCGCACGCGGGCATGGACGTGACCAAGCTCGGCCTGGCCGCGCCCGACCCCAACCGCGCGATCGATCCGACCCACCGCATCGCCGGGACGATCACCATCGATGCCAAGGCCAAGGACCGCGTCAAGGCCGGGACCTCGGTCTTCCTGATCGTCAAGCGCGCCGGCGCCGACGGTGCGCCCTCGGGCCCGCCCCTCGCGGTCGACAAGCTGAGCTGGAGCGGCGACGGTGTTCCGTTCGAGCTCACCGACGAGCAGGCCATGGTCGCAGGCACCGAGCTCAGCGGCGACGTGGTCGTGATGGCGCGCTATGACCAGGACAGCGACGCGCTCACGAAGGAGCCGGGCGACGTCACCGGCCAGATCCGCGTCAAGATCCCTGCCGAGAACGTCAAGCTCTTGCTCGACACCGTCCTCCCGTAAAAGGCGGCCCGCTTAGAACTTGCCGAACACGACGAAGCCGTTGGTCGTGGGCGAGACGCGAAGGGCGGCCTTGTCGGTGTGCTCCGGCGAGGCGTCGGGGCGGCTGAGCACGTAGAGGATCACGCCGCCGGTGATGAGGACGCCGCCCGCGACCAAGGTGCCGATCTGGAGGTTCTCGAAGTTCTGGCCGCGGCGCTGCAAATCCTGGATGTCGTCGGGCCACTTCTTGGTTCGATCGTGGGCGCTGATCTCGTCGCTGATCGAGGACGCCCGGGCGCCGGCGAAGATGCCGACGCCGATCGAGGCCGCGCCGGCGATGCCGGCCCCGAGGCCGACGTACCTGAGCGTGTTGTCCTTCTGCACGCGGTCGGCTCGCTCGGTGCGCTCGGTCGGCCCGCCGGGATCAGGAGCCCGCGGCGGGCGGCCGCCCGGTCCGACGCCTTGCTCGACGTCCGGCTCCGTGGGCTCGGGCCTGGGCTTGGGCCGCGGCTTGGGCTTGGCACACACGTCGCGATCGTCGACGTCCTTGTTGCCGAGCTCGACCTGGAGCGCACGGGCCTGCGCCGCCGCGTAGGGGGCGTTGGTGCCGCTCGGGTCCTTATCGAGGTACATGCAGAAGTAGCGCAGCGCCTGCTGCGGCCGATCGCTCTGCTGGTACTCGGCGCCGATGTTCGAGAGCAGGATCGAGTTGGGGACGATGGTGAACGCCTGCAGGTAGAGGTCGATCGCGGCGTTGTGGTCGCCCGCCTGGCTCTTCGAGATCGCCTTCTTCACCAGGTCACTGGCGACCTGCTTGTCCTTCTCGGTCGGCGGCTTCGGATCCGCGAGGGCAGGGCCCACTGCGAGCAGCGATGCGAGCGCTGCAGCGGCGGTTCGCGAGCGGCCGAGCATGGGCCGATGGTATCACGCCGGTCACGCCAGGTGCGCGAACAGCGGGGCCATGCGGGCGACGACCTCGTCGTGGACGCGGCCATTGGACGCCAAAAGTCCTCGGCGATGCGCCAGCTCGGTCGTGTAGTTGATCGGCGCGCCGAACAGGTCGCTCAGCCGCCCGCCGGCGGGCACCAGGATCGCCTCGGGCGCGCAGGTGTCCCAGGCTTTCGTCCGCGCGGCCGGATTGATGTAGAGGTCTCGCACGCCGGCGGCGATCAGACACAGCTTCACGCCGACCGAGCCGACGTTGATCTCGTCGTTGATGCCGAGCTCCTGCTTGACCTGGTCGAGCACCGGCGCGCGATGCGACTTCGACGATACGAGCCGGACCTCGGCCGCGGCTGTGACCGACGACACGGCGAGCGGCGTGGTCTGGCCGCGGAGCGTCAAGAACGCGCCCTCGGGCGTGCCGTGAAACAGCCGATCGACCGCCGGCTGGTACACCACGCCGACCGTCGGTCGCCCGTCGATCACGAGGCCGATCATCACCGCGTAGCCGTCCTCGCCGCGAATGAAGTCCTTCGTGCCGTCGATCGGATCGACGAGCCAGTAGCGCGGAGCGCCGAGCGCGCCCTCGGCCGGCGACAGCTCCTCGGAGATGATCGGGTCGTCGGGGAAGGTCTCGGCGAGGCCGGCGACGATCAGCTCCGACGCGCGCCGGTCGGCCACCGTCACCGGCTCGTTGCCGGCCTTCATCTCGACGCCGAGCTCGCCCCGCTGCATCTGCGCGACCTCGGCACCCGCAAGCCGCGCCAGCTCGCTCGCCCGAGACAGCTCGCGTTCAAAGGTCAATTGGAGCCTCCGCTCGGCCACAGCATGCGCTTGACGTCGTCGAGCGAGGCCACGCTCCGGCCCGACAGCTTGACCAGCTCGGCCGCCGCCGCGACGAGGTCGCCGTTCGACGTCGCCATCTCGCCGCTCGGCAGATAGAAGTTGTCCTCGAGGCCGACCCGCACGTCACCGCCGAGCGACAGGGCCGCCATCGCGAGCGGCCACTGCTCGCGGCTGATGCCGATGACCTTCCAGCGCGAGCCCGCCGGGACCTGCTCGGCCTGGAACGCCAGGTGGCGCGCGCTGGCCGGGATGCCGCCGAGCACGCCCATGATGAACGAGAAGTGGAACGGCCCCTCGAGCAGGCCGAGGTCGGCCAGCACGCGATGCGAGTTGGTGTGCCCGGTATCGAAGCACTCCATCTCGGGCTTGATGTTGTGCTCCTTCATCGCCTTGGCGAATCCGATGATGTCGTCGAACGTGTTCGCGAACAGGAAGTTGAAGGCGAACTGCTTCTTGGGCTCGCTCCACTTGGCGTAGTTCATCGAGCCCATGTTGAGCGCGGCGATCTGCGGCCGCAGCGCCAGGTGGCTCACGCGCTCGGTCATCGGGCCGGCGCCGCCGGTCGACCAGTTGATGAGCACCGGGCAGCGCTGCCGGATCTCGGCCATGATGCGCGAGAAGGTCTCCTTGGACCACGTCGGCGAGCCGTCGTCGTTGCGCGCATGGATATGCACGATCGACGCGCCGGCCTCGTAGGCGCGGCGCGCCTCCTCGGCGATCTCGACCGGCGTGTACGGAATCGCCGGGCAGTGCTTCTTGGTCGTCACGGCGCCGGTCAGGGCGCAGGACACGATGACTTTGTCGACGTCGGGCACGCCGAGACCTTTGCGGGAACCGCACGGGCGGTCAAGAGCTTCGCGACATCGGCCGCTCACGGGACGAGGACGAGCAAAATCACCCGGTTGCGCGAGACCCGCCTCGCGCGTGTACCGGCGCCGACCCTGCGGCGGGACCGATCTGCGCGGCGGGATCGATCTGCGCGGCGAGCGCGGCTGGCGTCCGGGGGCGCCACGGCTTTGTCCGAGCAGCGGACAGTCCGGACAGCGCGCCACGCGATCCTGCGCGGTTGGCGTGGCGCGCCGCGTGCTTGTGCAGGCCGCCATGGGCGAGTTTGCCAGCCTCGAACGCTGCGCTGCATATGTTGCCACCCGCGCGACGCTGACCGCCGTCGAGGGCGCCGTGTCCCGGTGGCCCCAGAGCCTGGGCGAGCGGACCCGGCGCGTGGCGGCCGACGCGGTGGCGACCACCGCGAAGTCGCTGGCGCACGATCGGCTGTCTGCGGGGCGGCGGCGCTGTCTGCGCGAAGCGATCAGCAGCGCGGTCGCGGTCGCGTCGTGCATCGACCTGGCGCACGCGATGGGCTTCGCGCTCGTCGAGCTCGACGAGCTCCACCGCCTCGCGGGCCGGTCGATCGCGCTGCTCGCCATGCTGCTCCACGCCAGCACATCGCCCATCCCCGAGGTCGCGTGACGGCCCGCCTGCGACCCGTGTATCCTCGTACGACGGTGCTGCGAGGTTCGCTCGCAGCCGCAATCGCCTACGCAAGGGCCGGGGAGTGAGATGACATGACGACAAGAGCGACTGCAATCCTCGCGGCGGCGCTGGCGCTGGCCGCCTGCAAGCACGACGGCGCGGGCAGCGGCGTGGCGCCGAACGCCGAGCGGCCGCGCACCACGAGCCCCGCGATCGCCGAGCTGCTCGCCGGCGTGCCCGGCGACGCGGCGGTGATCGGCTTCATCGACCTGGCCGACGCGCCATGGTCGCAGGTCATCCGCGGCTGGCCGATTCCGCTCGACGACAACGCGCGGACCAGCCTCGACAGAGAGCTGCGCGAGTACCTGACGCGCACGATCGGGCTCGATGTCTCCAAGGTGCAGTACGTGGTCGGCTTTGCGGCGGGGCCGCCCCCGCAGGGCGGCGTGCTGATCAAGACCGTGGCCGGCACGCTGAAGATGCCGGGCGGCACCGCCTACGAGGGCGCCCAGCAGTGGGTCATCGACAAGGACGAGCGCGTGAGCCTCGCCATCCGCGGCGATATCATGATCCTCGCCGACGAGGCCGCGGTGCGCACCGTGATCGACACGCTGGCCGGCAAGCGCAAGCCGGTCACCGCCGAGAACCCAGCCCTCGTCGAGCTGCTCCGCAAGGACTCCAGCGGTGCCGCGTTCGCGCTGGCGGCGATCAAGCCCAAGGAGCTGCCACTGCCGCCGCCGGCATCGGGCCTCCAGCGCGTGTCCATGACGTTCGGCGCCCGCGGGATCTCGGCCGCGGTCGAGGGCGAGGACGCGACGATCACCTGGCTCCAGACGACGGCCGACCAGGCGCTCGCGATGATGCAGTCGCAGATCGAGGCTGCGCACGCGGCGGCGCTCGCGGGCAAGACCAATCCGCTCGAGGGCGCGAGCGCGATCATCGGCGCCGCGTACGCCAAGAGCCTCGCGGCGCGCGTCAAGCCCCGGCGCGAGGGCAACCGGCTGTCGGCGTCGCTCGACTTCTCGTCGGCGTCCTCGGATGCAGGCGCCGCCGCCGTGATCCCGATGATCGGCATCCTGGCCGCGGTCGCCGTGCCGGCCTTCATGGACTACATGAAGCGATCGAAGAAGTCCGAGGCGGCGGTGCAGCTCAACCGGATCGGCAAGAGCGCCAAGCGCGCCTACGCCGAGACCGGCAAGTTCCCGACGGGGACCACGCCGCTCGTACCCGCGGAGCCGTGCTGCAGCGGCCCGGACCATCACTGTGCGGCGGTCCCCGATGCCTATGCCGCGAGCCCGGTATGGAAGGCGCTCGACTTCGAGATCGCCGAGCCGACCCTCTTCCAGTACGCCTATCGCGGCAGCCCCGACGGCCAGACCTTCTCCGCCAAGGCGGTCGGTGACCTCGACTGCGACGGCATCTCCATCACGTACGAGCTCGCGGGCACGGTGAACAACGGCGTTCCCATGGTGACGCTCACCGAGCCGCCGCCGAATTCCGACTGACCGCTCGATCCCGGGCTCGTGCGGCCGCTGACCGGCGATGACTACCTCGGCGTGGTCATGCCGATGCGCATGTAACCGCAGGCCGGTCGAGGAGACGCCGCCTGCGCATCCAGGTCCTCGTCGCGAGCGGCGTACTGTCTTTGCCAGACGGCGCGCAGGGCCATGCCGGGGCAAGCGCGCACTCTCCGGGTAAGGTCTGGGTCCGCTGTGCCCATCCCCGTCGTTTCGTCGCCGCCGTCGCGACCGTCTCTGTCTCCCGTGTTCTGGGTCCTGTTCTGGGGAACGCTCGTCAACCGTGCGGCGAGCTTCGTGGTGGTGTTCCTCGCGTTGCATCTGACCCAGGACCTCGGGCTTTCGAAGGCGACCGCGGGATGGATCGTCGGCAGCTGGGGCGTCGGCTCATGGATCGCATCGCCGATCGCCGGCGTGCTGGCGGACCGGATCGGGCGGCGGATCACCATGCTGGTCGGGCTCGGTTTCGGCGGGTTGTCGGTGCTGGCGATCGCCTTCACGGCCGATGTCCGCATGCTGTTCATCCTGTGCTTCGTCGGCGGGGCGACGCAGCAGCTGTACTTTCCGGCCGCCAACGCCGTGGTCGCCGACGTCGTGCCGAGCGAGCAGCGCCAGCGCGCCTACGGCCTCATCTACTGGGCGCTCAGCCTGGGCCTCGCGATCGGCTTCGGGATCGGCGGCGTGGTCCCGGACCGCTACCTGTGGCTACTGTTCGTCGCCGATGCCTGCACGACGTTCGTGTGCGCCGGCCTCATCGCCTGGCGCGTGCCCGAGACACGCCCAGCCGATGCGCGCCACGAGCCCGCGCTCGCCGGCCTCGCCAAGGTCGCGACCGATACCCCGTTCGTCGTGTTCGCCGCGCTGCACCTGGTCGCGCTCATCGTGTTCACCCAGTTCTGCCTGGCGCTGCCCCTCGACATGAAGGCGCACGGCCAGAGCTCGCGCGCGTTCGCGTGGCTGATGGCATTCAACTGCGTCGTCGTGGTGGTGCTCCAGCCCTGGCTCACGCCGCGCCTGCGGCGGTTCGACGTCTCGCGCCAGCTCGCGGTCGCGACGTTGCTGTTCGGCATCGGCTACGGGCTCAACGCCTTCGTGCCCGCGCTGGCCGATGGACTCTCCGGGCTTGGCCTCGGGCTCGGCCTCGACAACATAGGCACCTGTCGACTGGTGATCTACCTGACCGGCGTCGCGTTCTGGACGGTGGGCGAGATCGTCGGGTTTCCGGTCGTGTCGGCCATGGTCGCCGACTTCGCCCCGCCCGCCCTCCGCGGCCGCTACCAGGGCGCGTTCTCGATGGTCTGGGGCGCGACCAACTGTCTGTCGCCCATCATCGGCGGTCAGGTC
>DATIPJ010000841.1:0-5540 GCA_035472155.1 Kofleriaceae bacterium | reverse complement strand
TGGACTGGCAGCTGCGCCGGCGGCGCGAGACGGCGCCCTCGCCGAACGAGGTCGCCGATCTCGATCTCGCGGAGCGCACACTGGATCCCACGCGGTTCCCCGAGGACGTGCGCGCCGTCGTTCGCGAGCTGATCGCCGGGCATGATGGCCTCGAGGAGGCGTGGCGCGTCTACCACCGGCGGCTCGGCGCGATCGAGACCAAGGATGGCAGCAGCGCGCGGCGCAGCACGCGCCGGCTCGTCGAGACCAACCTCGAGCGGCTGCGCGATCACGGCGGCTTCACGCGCGACACCCGCGGCGAGGAGGCGACCTATCAACCGACCTACCGCTACCAGGCGCAGGTCCGCGAGCTCGCGGCCAACGAGGCGCTGCGCCGGGTCCGCGACGTGCTCGTGCGAGACCACTGATGCCGCAGCTCGCGCGCCTCCGGCTGGTCTCGATCGGGCATCCGAGCGCGCGGTTCGGCGACCTCGTGCTCGACCTCCGCGACCCGACGGGGCACGCGACCGACGCCACGCTGTGGCTGCGCAACGGCGGTGGCAAGTCGTCGCTGCTCAACCTGTTCTTCGCCCTGGTCCGGCCCGATCGCCGCGAATTTCTCGGCAACCGCGCCGAGGCCAAGCAGCGCCGCCTCGAGGACTACGTCCTGCCGCGCGATCGCGGCGTGGTCGCCGCGGAGTGGACGCTGGACAGCGGCGGCAACGGCGGCCCCGGCCCGTCGTACGTCACCGGCGTACTCTACGAGTGGGGCGGCTCGGCCGGCGCCGACGCCGGGCAGCTGAGGCGCCTGTTCTTCGCCGGCCACGCGCGCGCGCCGCGGTTCTCGATCGACGAGCTACCGCTGATCGCGGTGGGCGACGACGGCAAGCTCGTGCGGCGCTCGATGTCGGCGTTTCGCCAGGAGCTGGCGACGCTGAGAGACGCCGAGCCCGACCTGCAGCTGTTCTGGGCGACCACCAACCGCGAGTGGACCGATCACCTGATCTCGGTCGGCATCGACCCCGAGCTGTTCACCTACCAGATCCGGATGAACCAGCGCGAGGGTGGCGCCGACGAGGTGTTCCGGTTCGCCGACCACGATCAGTTCGTCGACTTCCTGCTCGGGCTCGCGCTCGATCCGGCGCTCGGCGACGGCGTCACCGCGAACATCGGCACGTTTCGCCAGGAGCTGCGCGATCGCAAGGACCAGTGGCTGCCCGAGATCGAGCTGGTGGGCGGCATCCTCGAGCGCCTGTCGCCGCTGACCGAGGTACACCAGCAGCGCACGCGCTGGGTCGAAGACGTCGCGACCCGCGGCCACGAGTTCGCCGCGCTGATGCAGTTCTTCGCGGTGCGCAGCGCACAGCTCGCGAAGGCGATCGCGGAGCTCGAGGGCCGGCGCGACGAGCGGGCCGGCGCGCTCGAAGCGGCCCGCGAGGCGACGCACCGCGAGCTGCTCGAGGCGGCGACGCTGCGCGCCCACGCCGCCGAGCTGCGCCACCGGGCCGCGACCGCGCAGACCCGCCACGCGCGCGCCGACCTCGACGCCGCGCTCCACCGCGTGCGGCTGTGGGAGGCCGCGGTGCCGCTGTGGGCCGCGCTGCGCGCCGCGGCGAGCGCCGCCGGCTACCTCGCCGAGCTCGAGCGCAAGCGCGCGCAGTTCGCACCCGAGCTCGGCGAGCTCAAGCGCGCGGCCACCCGCTACGCGGGCGCGCTGCGCGAGTCGGCCCACGCCCAGCGCGAGGCCGCCGCCGCCGAGCTCGCCGCCGCCGCCGCCGAGCGCAAGCGTGCAAGCGCCCTGCGCGCCACCGCCGCCGAGCACGGGGCCCTCGGGTCGCAGGCCCGCGAGCGCGTGCGCAACCTCGACGAGCGGCTCGACGAGCTGCGCCGCGAGCGCGCCACCCTCGAGCGCGACGCCGTCCTCGCGCCCGGCGAGACAGCCACCGCCGCTCGCGCGCGCCACGCCGCGGATGGCGAGCGCGCCGCCGCAGCGATCGCCGCGCTCCACGACCGCGAGCGCGAGCTCGCCCGCGACCTCGCGATCCAGCGCGGCGAGCGCACCGCCGCCCTCTCCGACGTGGTGCGCGCCGAGGAGCGCGCGAACCGGCTCGCCGACGAGCTCGCCGCCGCCACCGCGGTCCGCCGCGAGCTCGAGGCCAGCGACGAGCTGCGCCGCCAGCTCGAGAGCGAGACCATCGACGCTTTGCGGCTATCGCCGGCGATCGTCCACCAGATCCACGACGCCAGCCGGCATGCCCGCGATCAGGCCATCGGCGATCGGGTCGCGCAGACCCTCGACGAGCGCGCCGTGATGGCGCTCGAGGCCGACGGGCTCCTTCCGCCGAGCCGCGACGTCGAGCAGGTCCTCGCGGTCGTGCGCTCGCGCCTGCAGGCGGCGTGGTCGGGCTGGGCGTACCTCGAGGCCCACGTGCCGCGCGAGCAGCGCGCGCGCTTCATCCACGCGATCCCGATGATCGTCGACGGCGTCGTGATCGCCGACGCCGAGCTGCCGCACGCCCTCGAGCAGCTCGCCACCGCCGACCTCGCGCTCGAGGGCCCGGTCGTGGTCGCGCCGCAGAGCGCATTCACCCTGCCCGCGGACGCCGCCGCGCTCGCCGTGCTCGCACCGACCGGCGATGGCCGCTTCGATCGCGCCGCCGCCGATCACGAGCTGCGCATGCGGCGCGCCCGCCTCGCGCGCTACGCCGAGGCGGTCAGCGGCGCCGAGACCCACGCCGCCGCGCTGCAACGCATCGCGATCCAGCTCGAGCAGTTCTTCGAGCGGACGCCCAGCGGCTGGTTCGCCGAGCGCGAACAACGCATCGCCGCCGAGCGCGCCACGCACGCCGTCCAGCGCGACCGGGCCGCCGACCTCGAGCGCGCGATCGGAGTCGCCGGCCGCGAGCGCGACGAGCTCACCGCGCGGCTCGCCGACCTCGAGCGCCAGCGCGCCGACGTCGAGCTCCGCATCGCCCGCGCCGATGGCTTCGCCACGCGCGCCCTCCACGACGAGGCCTGGCAGCGAGACCGCGCCACCGCCGCCGACGCGATCGACGGATGCGAGCGCGCCGCCGCCGACGCCCGCGCCGACGCCGAGCGCGCCGACGAGCAGGCCGACGCCGCCGACCGACGCGCCGCAGCCGCCCGCGAGCAAGCCGCCGGCATCGAGGCCGAGCTGCGCTCGATCGACTATCCGACCGACGAGCCGCTTCCCGATGGCGACCTCGCAGCGCCCGCGGCAGCCCCCGTCGACGATCTCCGCCAGGACTACCGCCGCCGCAAGGACGTCTACGAGGAGCGCGTCGGCGAGGACACCCTCGATCGCCTCGCCGCCGCCGACCAGGCCCAGTCCGCGCTCCATCGCGCTCGCTTCGAGCGCCTCGCGCGCCAGTACGACCTCGGCGAGGGCGCCGTCGGCGCCGCCCTCGAAGCCCTCGGCGAGGCCGACTCCCCCGACGACCGCCTGCGCGACGCCAACGAAGCGCGCGCCGACGCCAGCGGCGCCCTCGGCCACGCCACCACCTCCGAGCAGCGCGCCAAGGAGAAGCTCGACGACGCCAGCCGCCACCGCCACCAGCTCGACCCCGCCGCGCCGCCGCCGCGCGCCGAGCTCCCCGAGAACCCCGAGCTCGCCGACGCGGGCGCACACGACACCGAGCAGCGCGCCCACGCGCTGGCCCGCGACGCCGACGCGATCGAGGAAGACCTCGATGCCACCAGCGCCCAGCTCGCCGCCGCGACGCGCTCCCTCGAGCTCGTCCAGCAGGCCCACAAGCGCGCGGGCTCCCTCGGCTCCGCGTACGGCGACCTGCTCACCGCCTCTCCAGGCGACCTCACCCTCGACGTGCGCGATGAAGACATCGGCACCGAGATCGACGACATCGAGGCCGTCCTCAAGCAAGGCCGCGCCCAGCTCGTCCGCCTCGACGCCGCGCGCGCCGCCGCCGTGCGCGCCGTGCGCAGCTTCGCCGGCGAGTCGCGCTTCGACGTCCTCGACAGCCTCCTCGCCCGCAAGCTGATCGACGCCGAGCCCGAGGACCTCGAGCGCCTCGCGTGGTCGCACATCTCCGACCTCGGCGCGCGCCGCCAGCAGCTCGAGGCCCAGGTCACCAGCATCGATCGCCACCGCGAGACCCTGGTCACCGAAGCCCTCAACGCCGCCGAGGAGGGCCTCGCCCTCCTGCGCAGCGCCGCCAACCAGTCCCGCCTCCCCGAGCACGTCCCCGGTCTCGGCGGCGCGCAGTTCCTCCGTATCACCACCCACACGATCGACGACCTCGCCGAGCGCCGCGCGCGCATCGCCACCCTCATCGACGAGGTCTGCGACGCCGGCCAGCTCCCCTCCGGCCTCCCCCTCGTCCAGCGCGCCGTCCGCCGCCTCGCGCGCCCGATCAAGGTCTACGTCCTCCACCCCGACCCCGCGCTCGGCCGCGAGTCCGTCGAGATCCCCGAGATCGCGCGCTGCAGCGGCGGTGAGCAGCTCACCAGCGCCATCCTCCTCTACTGCACCCTCGCCCAGGTCCGCGCCCGCGCCCGCGGCGCGACCCGCAAAGGCACGGGCGTCCTCATCCTCGACAACCCGATCGGCCGCGCCTCGCGCGCCCGCTTCCTCGAGCTCCAGCGCGAGGTCGCCCGCACCATGGGCATCCAGCTCGTCTACACCACGGGCGTCAACGACTACGACGCCCTGCGCGCGCTCCCCAAGATCGTCCGCCTGCGCAACCAGCGCGTCGACCGCGGCTCGGGCCACCAGGTCGTCGAGCTCGAAGACGGCACCATCGAGGCGATCCAGCTGGGCCGCGTCGAAGGCTGACTCCGCACTTTGCCAGCGCGAGGCGCTGCGCTCCCGACCGGCAATGGTAGACCGCGGCGATGGCGCAACGCTCGCTCATGATCTTGATCGCGGGACCCTATCGCTCTGGCACCGGCGACGATCCGGCGAAGCTCGACGCCAACGTGGCGGTGATGGAGTCATTCGCGCTACCGATCTTTCGCGCCGGCCACGTGCCGGTGCTCGGCGAATGGTTCGCGCTGCCGCTGTGCCGGCTCGCAGGCTCGACGCAGATCGGCGACGCGGGGTTCAGCGAGGTGTTTCACCCCATCGCCGAGCGGTTGCTCGAGCACTGCGATGCGGTCCTGCGCGTCGGCGGGGCGTCGCAGGGCGCCGACCTGATGGTGACCGTCGCCGAGCGCCTGCAGCTCGCCGTGTATCGCCGGCTCGAGGACATCCCCGGCTGCGCCGCCGGCGCGCGGGCACACTAACAGGGCTGCGGCATCAGCGGGTCGTAGCAGCTCGGCTCGGGCCGCTGTGTGGTGCTGCAGCACGCCCATCCAGCCGGGCATCCCTGCTGGGTGAAGATCGAGCAACGCGCGATCGTGCCCGAGCAGGTTCCGGGGCTCTCGATGGTGCAGAAGCTCCCGGTGGCCGTGCAGCACGTGATCTCGCCCGTCATGCACGTCGGGAGGTAGTCGCAGAGGCCGGCGTCGATCGCGCTGTCGACCGCGGCATCGACCGCGGCATCGGTCGTGCCGTCGATCGGGACCGTCGAGCCGTCGCCGGA
>DATIPJ010000840.1:0-11976 GCA_035472155.1 Kofleriaceae bacterium | reverse complement strand
GCCGCGCAGCGCGGACAGCGCGGCCGAGGCCGGCGCGTCCAGCGAAGGATGCAGCGCCGGCGCCGGCGGCACGCCGCTCTGGCTGGTGCTCGTCATCGGAGCGATGCTGGTCAGCCGGCGGCCGAGGCGTCCAGCGCGTGCAGGAGGTCGCTCGACAGCCGACCGGCCGCGACCTCCTGCGCGATGCCGATCTGCTCGAGCTGCCAGTCATCGTCGACGATGACCTCGAGCGTGCCGCCCGGCATGACGACGCCCACGCGTCGATCCGTGAGCTCGGCGCGCACGCAGGCCGCGGCCACGGCGCAGCTCGACGTGCCCGATGCCAGGGTCCAGCCGGCGCCGCGCTCCCAGATCAGCGCGCGCACGCGCTGGCGGTCGATCGGCTGGATCAACTGCACGTTCGTCCGCCGCGGAAAGCGGGCGTGGTTCTCGACGAGCGGGCCGATCGTGCGCGCGCTCGCCTCGTCGAACGGCGCGTCGAACAGCACGACATGCGGATTGCCCACCGAGATACAGGTCGCGGTGAACGTCCGGCCGCCGACCTCGAGCGGCGCCTGGACCCACTCCTCGGCGCCACCTCCGTCCATCGGCAGGTCGGCGCACCGGAAGCTGGCGCGGCCCATCGACATGCGCATGACGCTGCGGTCGCGCTCGCGCGCCACCAGCGTGGCCGTCACCGGTCCACCGAGCGTGTGCAGCCGGAGCGACTGGTCGGGCGACGCGTACCCGTGGTCGAAGCAGAACTTGGCGAAGATGCGGGTGCCGTTGCCGCTCTTCTCTGCTTCAGAGCCGTCGGGGTTGTAGATCCGCACGGCGGCGTCGAAGCCCGGCGGCGCGGGCACGCGCTCGAGGATCCCGTCGGAGCCGACCCCCGTGTGCCGGTCGCAGATCGCGATGATGCGCGCCGGGGTCAGGGCCAGCCCGAAGCGCTCGCCATCGACGACGAGGTAGTCGTTGCCGAGGCCGTGTCCGCGGACGAACTCATGGGTGCCGAGCATGCGCCGCATCCTAGTCGATCGCGCTCCGCGGAGCAGCTCGGAGTCGAGTTACAGCTGCCGCGCGGCCGACGTGCGGTCGATGAACAGCGCCGCGTCAAAGCAGGTCGACAGGCGAGTCACCTCGTCCATGTGCTCGTCGCTGGTGAACAGCGCGCCGATGTCGCGGAACCGGTGCGGGGCCGCGAGCCACGATGCGACCGTGCCGCGCGGCGCCGCGCGCAGGTCGAAGGCGGCCTGCGGCAGCCCCAGCTGGGCGAACGTCGCGCCCAGTCCGCCGGCGGCCTCGGGGCCGATCTGGTGTGCCCAGGACCCGCCGCGCTCGAACGCACCGAACCCGCCCTGGTTCCACACGAATCCGAACGCGACGTAGTCGCGGCCGCGCTGCTGCCCGAGGCGCTGGCCGACGGAGACCGTTCCGTCATAGCCGCAGCGGGCGACATGGCCGTTGTGCGCCCAGAGCATCGCGCGGGCGCCGGGCTCGGCTTGATCGAGCACCCAGGCGGCGTTTTCGGCCATGCCCTTGTCGCGCTGGTCATTGGCGAGCTCGCCGCCCGGCGGCGCGCGCATCGCGAGGGTCTGGCGCAGCAGGTCGACCGACTTGCGCGCGATCAGCCAGTCGCGCGGGCTGGTCGCCTCGCTCCAGGCGGCGCGCTCGGTATCGAATCGGCCGAGCAGGTCGCGAATGCCGTCGTGCATCGCCGTGCGCGCTGCGTCGGGCAGCGCCTCGTAGTCGGCCGCGCTGAGCGCGCTGCGCAGCGGCGCCAGCTGATCGCGCGCGCGGGCGGCCGCCGCCGGGTCGAGGCGCTCGACGTAGCCGAGCGCCATCGTCAGCGAGCGCGACGCGGCCTGGACGTCGATGCCGTAGACCCGCAGCTTGGTCTTGTGCTCGGGGTTTGCGTTCCAGGCTCGCATCCAGGTGGCCATCGCGAGCAGCTCCTCGGTGTTCCAGATCCGGTAGACGGCGGTGCGCAGCACGGTGCGGATGTCGCCACGCCCGGTCTGGAGGTAGTCGTCGAGCGCGGCGGCGTCGCCCATGCTGGCCTCCATCAGGAACACCGAGAACCCGAGCTGGGTCACCAGATACTCGAGGATGCGGTGCTTCATCTGCGAGAACTCGCGCGTGCCGTGCGTGGCTTCGCCCACGGCGACCAGCCGCGCCTTGCCGATCATGCGGCCGAGCGCCGCGAGGTCCTCGAAGCCGTGCCCGGGCTCGACGCTGAGGAGCGGCACGGCTGCGCTGCGCAGCCAGTCGTGCACGGCGGCGGGCGGCGGCTCGGCGAGCTCGGCGCGGCGGGCGATCTCGATGTCGAGCCGGCGGTCGGCGGTGATATCGACCGGCGGCCGGGCGAGCCGCAGGCCATCGTCGTCGAGGGCCAGCGGCACGTAGCGGCCGGGCGGCACGCGCAGCCGGTAGTTGCCATGCGCGTCGGCCTTGACCAGCAGCAGCGCATCGCGCGTCGCCGGGGCCACCTGGAACGCGCCCGCGAGCGCCCCGGCCGCCGGCCTGCCGCGGAGATCGCGGACGCGCCCTGAGAGCGTGCGGCCCGGGCCGCCGGCGATCAGCTCGAGGCCGGCCTTCGGGGTGAGTCGCTCGACGGCAACACCCGCGAGCACGCCGGCGGCAACGTCCGGGCTGGTCGCGGCAAGCTCGTAGTCGCCGGCGGGGAGCTCGAGGCGAAAGCGGCCGCCTTCGTCGGTGATGCTCGGCGCGCCGATCAGCACCGCGCGGTCGTCGGTCGGCATCGTCGCGCGCACGGTCATCCCGGCGAGCGGCTGGTGCGCGGCGTCGAGCACCGTCCCCTCGACGGCGACCGCAGCGCGATACTGCTCTTCGCTGATCGACTCGCCGATGTCGAGCGCGGCATCGTCGAGCCAGAGCTCGCCGGTCCCGGCGAGGAATACGCCGCAGGTGACCTCGGCGGCCGACGGCGGCACGGCGATCTCGACGGCGAGCTGCGTCCAGTCGACCGAGCCGGCCAGGCGGTGAGCGAACGTATCGGCGCTGCCGTACCTGGCTTGCTCGGGGCCCTCGACCCGGCACTGCAAGCCGGTCCACCAGCCGACCAGATCGCGCGTGCGAACCCAGCCGGCGAAGTGGAGGCGATGGCCGCGCACGCGATCGAGCGGCAGCACCGCCCGCGCCTCGTGCACGTCGCCGCTTTCGGGGGTGGATCGGATATGCAGGCTGCCGGATCCGCCGTGAACGACGCGGTGGTCGATCGCGATCATCGGATCGTCCGACGGCCACACCGCCGGATCGAGCGGCGCCTCGAAGGTCAGACCGAGCGGATCGCGCGCCGGCGCAGCGGACGCCGACGGCGACGTCGACGCGCGCGGCGGGGCCGTCGGCACAGCGCGGATCGGCGTGGATGGACCGCAGGACGTGATCGCGAGCACGAGCAAGGTAGTCCGCATACGCACACACGATAGCAACAGCGCACTGCTACGGACACTGGCAATTGCGCGCGCGACGACTAGCTACTCTCCAGTATGCACAGTCGTTACTTCGACTCGATGTTGACGAAGGCCTTGGTGACGTCGGGCGCCTGGTCGATCTCGCCGAGGTCGTGGAGCTGATCGGCGAGCGCCTTCCAGCGCTCCTCGCTCATGTACCCCAAGTACTTGGTCTTCTCGTCGCCGACCACGTAGGGCTTCTGCAGGTCGGCAGCGGCGTTCATGGCCGGCACCGTCATCGTGGCCCCCTGCGTCGTGAGGTACTCGTCGGTAGGTGCGGCGTTGTCGAGATACGCTTTCCAGCCCGCGCGGGTGGCGCGCACGAAGGCCTCGACCTCGGCGCGATGCTCGGCGAGGTACTTGCCACTCGTGATCACCACCGCGATGTACGGATTGAAGCCGGCCTCGGCGGTCGAGAACACGCTGACCTCGACGCCTTTCTCCTTGGCGCTCAGCGGCTCGGAGAACGCGAAGCACTGCTGCGCCATCGTCGGCTCGTTGAGGAACAAGGTCAGGTTGCCGCCGTGCTGCACGACCTCGACCTTGTCGAAGCCGTACTTCTTCTGCAGGAACTTGACGTACGGCAGGCCCGACTCCATCGCGACGCGCTTGATCTTGCCCGAGGTGAAGATCTCGGCGAGCGACGTCACGCCGCTCGCCTTGTGGACCATCAGGGCCTGCGGGCTGGTCTGGTACACCGCGTACAGCGCGACGAGGTCGGCGTCCTTGAGGCGTGCGCGCAGGATCTCGCCGGCCTCGGCGATCGCGAACGGAACCGTGCCGGTCGCCACCATCTTCCAGGTCTGAACGCCCGCGCCGCCGGCCTTGATCGATACGTCGAGGCCCTCGCGCTCGTAGAGATGATCGTGCGCGGCGGCGTAGAACCCGCCGAACTCCGGCTCCGGCGTCCAGTTCAGCTGAAGGGTGACCGCGGTCCCGGGCCGAGCGGCCGCCGCGGCCCCGGAACCGGTCGAGGCTGCCGAGCCCGCCGGCGCCGCGCCGGGGCTCTCCTTCTTGTCGCCCTTGCCGCACGCGCCGAGCGCGACCGACAGCACGAGCGGGAGGCAGGCGAGCGAGGAAGCGATTCGTCTGATCATGGGATTCTCCGGGTGCGTTGCGGTCGGTCAATCCGGCCGCTCGGACACATGCCATCTGTACATCAGAAAATAGGCCGCCACATTGACTGCGCCGACAACCGCGATGCCGAGCACGGAGGCCAGGGCGACCGCGGCGAATAGCATCGGCAGCTCGCCCTGCTTGGCCGCGACGACGACCACGATGCCGAGGCCGCGATCGGCGCCGAGCTCGCCGGCGACGAACTCGCCCACCACGGCCCCGATCACGGCGAGGCCGGCAGCGATGCGCAGCCCGGCCATGATGCTGGGCACCGCGCCCGGGAGCTTGAGCTTGGTCAGCACCGCCCACGGGCGCGCGCCGTAGAGCCAGAACAGCTCGACCTGCGGATACGGAATCGAGCGGATCCCGCTCAGCGTATTGGTGATCACCGGAAACAGGCTGACGATGAACGCGCAGACCGCGACCGCCTGCACGCCGGCATGGAGCCAGATGACGAGCAGCGGGGCGATCGCCACCAGCGGCACGGTCTGCAGGATCACGGTGAACGGGTACAGTGCGCGCTCGAGCAAGCGGCTCGACGACAGCGCCACGCCGATCGCGATGCCGACGACGGCCGACAGCGCGAAGCCCCACGCCACGGCGACGGTGGTCTTCCAGGTCGCCATCGCGAGCTCGCCGGCGCGCGCGACCGCCTCGCGGGCGATATCGCTCGGCGCGCAGAACAGGAACTTCGGCGGATGGGTCCACTGGACCCACAGCTCCCACAGCCCGAGCAGCACGACCGCGGCGCACAGCGGCGGCAGCAGCCGGGCGGCGAAGTCGCGCACGCGCCGGGTCATCTCCCCGCCTCCGCGATCAGGAGATCCTGATACAGCTGCTCGACCAGATCATTGTAGGCCGGCAGCGTGCGGACCTCGGCGGCGCGCTCGTCGGGCAGCTCGATCGCGCGGTCGGCGACGATGTGCGCCGGCCGGCGCGAGAACATCACGGCGCGCTCGGCGAGGAAGGCGGCCTCGCGCAGCGAATGGGTGACGAACAGCGCGGTGAACTGCCGCTCGCGCCACAGCTCGTGGATCAGCCCGTCGAGGCGCTGGCGCGTGATCTCGTCGAGCGCGGCGAACGGCTCGTCGAGCAGCAGCAGCCTGGGCTCGGTGACCAGCGCGCGCGCGAGCGAGCCGCGCAGCTGCATGCCGCCCGACAGCTGCGCGGGATAGCGATCGCGCGCATCGGCGAGCCCGACCCGCTCGAGCATGTGCAGCGCCCGGTCGCGGCGCTCGCCGTGCGACATGCCGCGCAGCTCGAGCGGCAAGATCACGTTCTTGATCAGCGTGCGCCAGGGCAGGAGGTGCGCCTCCTGGAACACGAACGCCAGCGCCTCGGGGTGCTCGCTCCGACGCAGCGGCCGGCCTCCGACGACCACGGCGCCGCCGTCGGGCGCATCGAGCCCCGCGACCAGCCGGAGCAGCGTGCTCTTCCCGCACCCGGATGGCCCGAGCAGCGCCACGAACTGGCTCTCGGGCACGGTCAGATCGATGCCGGCGAGCACCTCCACCGGCTGCTGCGCGTCGCTGACGAACCGCCGCACCAGCCCGGTGATGCCGACCGCGAGCCCGCGCGCGCTCGCCTTCGGCGAACCCGGCCTCTCGGAGGCGACTGCGGTCACGCCGCGATGCTACCGCGCAAACTCGGCGGCGCGAGCCAGCGGCCGGCGCGATTCGTGGCCAGACCCGCGGTCAGTCGACGACGGTGACGCTGCGGTCGCCGAAGATGTAGCGGTCGAGGAAGCGGTCGACCGCCTTGTAGGTGACGGCGATGCTCTCGCTCTTCGAGAACCCGTGGCCTTCATCCTTGAGCACCAGGTAGTGCACGGGGACCTTGCGCTGCTTGAGCGCGTCCACCACGCGGTCCGACTGGTCCTTCTTCACGCGCGCGTCGCGATCGCCTTGCACGACCAGGATCGGCCGCACGATCTTGTCGAGGAAGTACAGCGGCGAGCGATCGTGCTGGTACTGCGCATCCGCCGGGTTCTTGGGGTCGCCGAACTTGCGGTAGATCGCCTCGGCGTCGGACATCCAGTACGCCGGGAAGCCCTCGACCAGCGACTTCAGATCGGAGACGCCGAACAGGTCGACCACGGCCGCGAACTCGGTCGGCGTGAACGTGGCCGCGGCGAGCGCCATGTAGCCACCGTAGCTGCCGCCCATCACGACCACGCGCCCGGCGTCGACGGAGGCCTTCGCCGCCAGCCATTGCTTGCAGGCAACGACGTCCTTGAGCGGTCCGCCGCCGAAGTCGTGGTTGTCGAGCTTGGTGTACGTCTTGCCGTAGCCCGTGGAGCCGCGCACGTTGGGCACCAGCACGACGAAGCCCTTCGAGACCAGGTATTGACGGAAGCCGCCGAACTCGCGGCGCGACTGCGACGTCGGGCCGCCGTGCACGTCGATGATCGCGGGGAACGGCCCCGCGCCGGCGGGCTTGTAGACGAACGCCGGCACCGGCTTCCCGTCGAACGACGGGATGTGCACGATCTCGCCGACCGCCATCTCGCGGCTGCGCAGCGCCTCCGGCAGCGGATCGACGACCTTGTGCGCGTTGCCGGTGGCGATCTCGATGACGTAGGGCGTGGCCGGCGCGGCATCGCTCTGCAGGCGCACGGCGAAGTAGCGATCGCGCGGCGACGTGGTGAGCGGGACCCAGGTACCGCCCGGCGGGGCCGCGGGTAGGGTGACCGCGGCGCGCGACTTCACATCGCGAACCTCGAGCTGCGGCTGACCGTCGGCGTTGATCACCGTGTAGAGGTAGCGCCCGCCCTTCGAGAACGACGCTCCGTCGACGTCCCACTCGGGCTGCGCGACGGGCTTCACGGTGCGGTCGGCGAGGTTCATCGCCAGGAGCCCTGCGAACTCGCGCCCCTCGTCGGACGTGAAGTACAGCGACTTGCCGTCAGGCGACAGATCCTGGACGCCGTAGGCGACCTCGCCGCGATGAGGCGTGAGCAGCACGGGCTTGGTCTTCGCGCCGCGCTCGACGAGGTACAGATTGGAGTCCGTGTCGGACAGCGTCTCGGCGACGATGAAGCGGCGGTGGTCGCGGCTCACCGTCTGGAACGCGAGCTTGCCGGAGGCCTCCCAGACCCGCTCGGACCGGCCGGTGGCGACGTTGTACTCGTAGAGGTCGAGGGAGCGCTCGTCGCGTGCGCTCGACCGGTAGAGCAGCGTCTTGCCGTCGGTGGCCCAGTCGACGAAGTCGGCGCGCCGCCCGGCCGGCATGTCGGCGGTGATGTCCTTGGGCGAGGCGCCGGTCGAGTCGGTCAGGAACACGTGCGGCAGCTCGTCACCGCCGGTGTCGGTCGTGTAGATCAGCTGGTCTCGCGTCGGCGAGAACGCCAGCCCCTGGACGAATCCTTTGACGTGCGTGATCTGCTTGCCGGCGCCGCCGGTGACCGGCTGGACCCAGACGTCGGTGCGGCCGCCCTCGTCGCTGAGGTACGCCACGAGCTTCTCGTCGTGGGAGAACGACATCAGGATGCCCGAGCGGCTGCTGACGCGGCGGATGTTGAGGTATTCCTCGAGCGCGACGGGCGCCTTGGGCGCGTGCGCGGTCATCGCGGGCGCGGCCGGCTCGGCGGGCGATGTTGCTGGGCCCGCCGGCGCCGGTGTTTCGGCCGCGGCTGTCGGCGGGGCTGCCGACGGAGCCGGGGGAGCGCTTCCGCCGCACGACGCCGCGAGGATCACTCCGACAAACGCGGATACCGTGATCGATACTCTGGTCATTGTCGCTCTGCTTTCCCTCGCCTGGTCGACGAGTCTTCCGTGCATTCGTACATAGCTCGCTCGTCGAGCGAATGTCGAGTGCGCGCACATCGCGCCGCAGACCGTCGCATGTGTCTCGCGGCTGTCGCAGCGGCGGAGATGGCGCTCGAGGTGTAGTTATCTGCGCGTGACGAGCGCGAGGATCGCCGCCGCGAGGAGGTTCGTCGCGGCGCTGGCGAGGATCGGCACCTGATAGCTGCCGCTCGCGTCGAAGGCGAAGCCGGCGGCGCTCGGTCCGACGAGGGTGCCGAACGCAACGCTGGGGTAGAGGATGCCGATCAAGGCGCCCACGTTGCGCCCGCCGAAGCTATCGGCCACGAGCGTCGGGGCGAGCGCGACGAACCCGCCGTAGAACACGCCGAACAGCAGCGCGAAGATCGCCAGCGGCCAGGCGCTCGTCGACGCGGCCCAGATCAAGAACGAGAGCCCCATGCCCAGGAACATCACGGGCAGGGCCCAGCGGCGGCCCATGCGATCGGCCACGCCGCCGAGGAACAAGCGTCCCGCGCTGCTGCCGACGCCGATCGCGCCGACGAGCAGCACCGCCGTGGTCGACGGAACGCCGTGATCGACGGCGTACGGCACGAGGTGCACGAACGGCACGAACAGGCCGAACGAGCAGATCAGACACGAGACATACAGTCCGATGAAGCGCCTCGACCGCACCGCATCGCGGACCGAGACGCCTGCGGCCGGCGCCGGCCTCGACGCGGGATCGCCGCGGACCGGTTCGCCGTCGGGCGCGAGCCCGCGCTGGGCCGGATCGTTGTCGACCAGCAGCGACATCCCGCTGCCCACGACCGCCGTCACACAACCGATCACGAGATAGGCATCGCGCCAGCCGAACCGGGCGATCAGCCACGACGCGACGGGGGGCACGGCGAGCGTGCCGACGCCGATCCCGCTCACCGCGAGGCCCGACGCGAGCCCGCGCTTGCGGACGAACCAGCGCTGCACCGCGCCGACGACCGGCACGTACGCGCAGCCGAGGCCCAGCCCGACGCCAAGCCCGTACGCGAGATACACCTGGACCAGGCTCGTGGCCCAGCTCGCCAGCGCGAGCCCGATCCCCATCAGCAGCATCCCGCCGATCGCAAAGCCGCGCGAGCTCCAGCGATCCGCGAGCGGCCCGCTCACGATCCCGAGCGCGAAGTACAAGAACCCGGCCAGCGAGAACACCAGCGACACCTCGCCGCGCGAGGCGCCGAATTCCCGCTGCAGCGGCTCGAGGAAGGCGCTGAACGTGTATGCGCAGCCAAAGCCGAGGAACGTCACGGCGAACGCGGCTGCGACCACCCACCAGCCGCGGAACGGACGCATCAATCTCGGCTGTGCTCCATCCTCGAAGCGTTGCCCCGCCCGGTGCCAAGCGTCAAGCGCACGCACACCCGCGATCGCGGGATCCGGACCCGGTCGTCGGGTTCGACGAGCATCGGCGCCCGTGGACAGCGCCGGTTGCGCGCGGCAAGGCGGCTTCGGAGCCGGCTCAGTCGATGCGTGCGGTCGCGTGAAGCAGCGGTGCGTAGCCGTGCGCCAGCGCAGCGACCGAGGTCGGCGGCGTGAGCACCGTGGCCTGGCCTGCGCGAGGGCGCGCGGTCGGGTCCACCCAGCCATCGAACGAGAAGCGGAGCAGGCGGGACGCCAGGACGAGCCGGCAGGCGCCGTCGGGCGCGACGACGATGGTGCCGTCGGGGAGCTCGGCGAACGGCGCCGACCAGACGATGCGGTCGCCGGCGCGCACGAGGCCGCGACCGCGGCGGTGGCGCTCCGCCTGCAGCCGCTGGTTGAGCTGCGAGCCCAGGAGCGGCGACGCTGCGCCGACCGCGCGCGTCACGGCGTCGCGGTAGGCGGAATACGCATCTCGCCGGCAGGTCGCGCACGGGCGGTGGCCGGCGGCGAGCGCGACCGCGTCGTCGAGGAAGAACAGCGGCGTCCATCGCCGCGGGCGGGCGAGCGGCCATCGCCAGCCCCGGAACTCGGTGACACAGCTGATCCACAGCGAGCTGCCGTGGTGGCGCACCACGCGCTCGTGGTCGTCGACGACGCATCCGCGGTTGCCGGTGAGCAGGCCGCGCGACGCGACGGCGTGGAGGTCTCCCCACGGGTCCACTCGGTTGCGACGTGGCACGCAGCGACCATCGCACGCCGTGAATCTGCGACGCCAATGTCCCGTTGCGCTGGGGGCGCTAGTCGATGATCAGCGCGCCCGGCTGGGGCGTCAGCGCTGTTCCGGGGAGGCATCGCCGTCCTTGACGATCGCATCGGCGCTGACGCGCTCGCGCCGCGCGAGGAGCAGGAACGGCAACGCGAAGCACGCGACGACGCCCGAGACGATGTACGACGCGGCGTAGCCCGAAGCGTCGGCGACGCGGCCGAGGATCGGCTGGAAGACCACGCCGCCCGTCGAGGTCATCATCGAATCGAACGACAGCACGGTGGCGCGCTCGCGCGAGGGGATGAGGGCATTGATGTACGCCTGCCGGACAGGAGAATTTGCCGCGAAGGTGATGGCCCACAGCACGAGCAGCGCGACGACCACGGCGAAGCTGCGGATGAGGCCCATGAGGACGAGCGATGCGGTGGTCAGCGCGGCGCACCAGATCAGGATGTGCGTGCGGCGGCGAAACAGCCGACGGATGTACGGGACAGCGAATCCGCCCGCGACCTGGGTGCCCGCGATGCCGGCGGCGGCGATCCCGGCGATGCCGATCGCCTTCTGGTCGCCGAACAGATCGAGCAGGTACGGCTGGGCGGCGTAGAAGCCATAGATGCCCGTGCCCATGTAGAACGGCGCGGCGAGCATCACCCAGCGCACGGGGCGATTCTTGACGCCGTAGGTCCAGCCGGCGCCGGCGAGCGCCTTGATGTGCTTGACGAGGCCGCCGCTGCGGTCGGGTGTGAAGCCGAGGTCCTTCATCGTCGCGAGCGCGACGACGAAGCTGACGAGCTGGAGGCCGGCCCGGACCAGGTAGGGCGTGCCGAGCGCCGCGATCTGCGCGATGAAACCGCCGGCGATCGTGCCGACCAGCATCGCGGCCCCGGTGACGATCTGGTTCTTGGCGAAGATCGGATCGAGGTCGCCGTCGTAGCCGGTGTGCTTGAGGGCGTCGACCAGCCACGCCTCGAGCGCGCCGGAGAAGAAGGTGTAGCCGCAGCCCAGGAGCAGCGACGCCGCGCCCCAGCCCCAGAACGGGCCCTTCACGTACCACATCCAGACATAGAGCAGATTGCCGACGAGCTGGATGATGGCGCCGATGAGGTACGACGTCCGGCGGCCCCAGGTATCGGCCACCATGCCGGTCGGGATCTCGAACAGCATGAGGCCGAGCGTGTAGATCGCATTGGCGGCGAAGGCCTCGACGTTGCTCAGGCCACCGTCAAGCAGGAACAGCGTATTGATGCCGACGATCAGCGAGGTGGGCAGCCAGATGAACTGGCTGAGCACCAGATAGCGATTCCGGATCCGTCGGCTCTCCGCGTTCATGGCGCTCGGCGGCACCGCTCGAGCGTAGCTCATGCAAGCTCATGCGCGCGGCCGGGCATCCCACTGTTTGGTCAGCTCGGCGAACGGCGCACTGTTGCTGGTGGCCGCACAGCTCGTCGATCGTGGCATGATCGCCCGGTGACACCTCGCA
>DATIPJ010000839.1:0-12692 GCA_035472155.1 Kofleriaceae bacterium | reverse complement strand
TGACGGAGTTCGCAGTGACGCAGTCGAGCGACAGCCAGTTCCATTGTGTCGCCATCACGGTGTTCTACTGGGAACGCCCGCCGCGTCGCTGAGACGACCTGCGACCACAGAAAGCCCACGGTGAGACGCAGCCCCACGCGGCGTCGCAGGGCTGCGGCGCGTTATCGTCAGGGCGTAGGCGTCGGGGAGCCCAGTGCGCGCGCTGATCGTCGAGGACTACGAATCCGACGCCAAGCTCTTGATCCACGAGCTCCGGCGCGGTGGCCGCAACGTCGACGCGGAGGTGGTGGCGACCGCGGCCGCGGCGCGCGCGGCGCTGACCGAGCGATCGTGGGATGTCATCTTGACCGACTGGGCCGTGCCCGGGTTCGGTGCGCTCCCCCTGCTTGCGCTGGTGCACGAGCTCGGGCTCGACATCCCGGTGATCATCGTCTCGGGCACGATGACCGAGGACTTCGCCGTGTCGGCGATGCGCGGCGGTGCGCGCGACTTCGTGCTCAAGGAGCGCCTGCTGCGCCTGATCCCGGCCGTCGAGCGCGAGGTCCATGAGGCCGAGACCCGCGCGGCGCGGCGGCGGGCCGAGGACGAGCTGCGCGCCTCGGCGGTGCGCTACCGCGAGCTGTTCGAGAGCACGCCGCTCCCGATGTGGGTCTACGACGTCGACACCCTGCGCTTCCTGATGGTCAACAACGCCGCGGTCCGGCGCTATGGCTACACGCGCGAGGAGTTCTCCGGGCTGACCCTGGCTGACATCCGCCCGCCCGAGGACCACGACCAGCTGCTCGACGACGTCGCGCGCCGCGAGGATACGCCCCGGGTCTGGCGCCACCTCGCCAAGGACGGCGAGCTGCTCTCGGTCGAGGTCACCGCCCACGATCTCGAGTTCGAGGGCAAGCGCGCGCGTCTCGTGCTCGCCAACGACATCACCGCGCGCCTGCAGCTCGAGGAGCAGCTGCGCCAGTCGCAGAAGATGGAGGCGGTCGGCCGGCTCGCGGGCGGCGTCGCGCACGACTTCAACAACATCCTGTGCGTGATCAACAGCTACAGCGAGACCCTGCTCGCCGCGCTCCCGGCGGGCGACCTGCGCGACGACGCCGACCAGATCCGGACCGCGGGCCAGCGCGGCGCGGCGCTCACCCGCCAGCTCTTGATGTTCACCCGCCAGCAGATCGTCGAGCCGCGCGTGCTCGATCTGAACACCGTGCTGACCGACATGGGCAAGATGCTGCAGCGCCTGCTCGGCGCCGACGTCGAGCTGGTGTGGCGAACGACCTCCGAGCTGCCGCCGGTGCGCGCCGATCAGAGCAGCCTCGAGCAGGTGATCATGAACCTGGTCGTCAACGCTCGCGACGCGATGCCGCGCGGCGGCAAGCTCACGCTGCGCACGGCGAGCGTCGATCTCGACGCCGCGTACGCGCGCCACTACCTCGGCGCGGCCCCCGGCCGCTACGTCCTGCTCGCGGTCAGCGACACCGGCGTCGGCATGGATCGCGCGACCCAGGCGCGGATCTTCGAGCCGTTCTTCACGACCAAGGAGCGCGGGCGCGGCACCGGCCTCGGGCTCTCGACGGTGTTCGGCATCGTGCAGCAGAACCACGGCCACATGGTGGTCTCGAGCGAGCCCGGCAAGGGAACGACGTTCCGCATCTACCTGCCCGAGGCCCCTGCCGCCGCGGAGCCCGCGCCGCCGCCCGAGCCGACGGCGGTGATGAAGGGCTCGGAGACCATCCTGCTCGTCGAGGATGACCTGCAGGTCCGCGCGGTCGCGCTGACGATCCTGCGCAAGTTCGGCTACCTCGTGCTCGCCGCGCAGGACGCCGATGAGGCGCAGCGCGCCTGCGAGAACCATCCGCACCCGATCCACCTGCTGCTCACCGATGCTGCAGTCCCCGGCAGCACCGGCACCGAGCTCGCGCAGCGTTTGCGCCGCATCCGCCCCGAGCTGTGTGTGCTGTGCCTGGCGGGCCACGAGGAAGCCAGCAATGGCGCTGTGGTCAGCGAGGCGATCGCGCAGCTTCGCAAGCCATTCACCGCCGATGCTCTGGCCCGCTCCGTGCGGCGCGTGCTCGACGGTGCAGCAAAACGCGCCGGTTAGCCGCGATCGGAAAAATCCGATCGGTTCGTATAGTTCCGCTCGGGCGGACCGCTCTGGCCAGCCCGCGATCCACCAGCACTGGAAAATACGCTGCTGCACCATCCAACACAGCTCGAGGACACCGGGATGGGACCGCTGGGTCTTTTGACCGGCGTCACTGCACGGCTCGCCTCCGCGGCGCGGTTCGACGAGATCGTCGATACCGTGGTGCAGGAGATCGTGAAGCTCGGGTTCGGGGCGGTGTGGCTCGCCGTTCTCGACGAGGAGACCGGCGCGCTGTCGACGCTCAAGGACGTGGTCGATGGCGTCGACACCAGCTACAAGACGCCGGTCGCGATCGATCCGCGCACGCCGCTCGGGGTTGGCTTCGCCGAGCGGCGGATGGTCAACGTCAGCGATCCGAGCGCGCTGGTCGTGCTCGACGCCGAGGACCAGGCGGTCCCGCCCGGCAAGCTGGCGCTGTGGCGCCCGATCTACGATCGCCTGCGCGGCCGTCCGTTCGCGTCGGGTCCGCTCCTGGGCAGCCGCGGCCAGCCGGTCGGTGCGCTTGGCCTCTCGTCGTACCTCGGGGGCCAGACGATCCCCGACGGGCTGTTCGGGCAGGGACTCCTGCGCGAGCTCATCGGTCACCTCGGGATCGCGATCGAGCGCGCCGTCCACGTGGCGCAGCTCGACGCCAAGCTGAGCCGCGCGCAGGCCGCGATGATCGACGACGCGCGGCTCAAGGCGATCGGCGAGGTCGCGGCCGCGGTCGCCCACGACCTCAACAACCTGTGCGGCATCGCGCTGCTCGCCGTCGGCGTCGGGATGCGCTCACCGGCCGATGCGTTCGACGTGCTGCCTCGGATCGAGCGCGCCAACCGCGCGATCGGCGACCTGGTCGCACGCCTGCAGCGCATGGCGCGGCCCTCGGTCGAGGTCCA
The DNA here is from genome assembly GCA_035472155.1 of Kofleriaceae bacterium. Lineage (GTDB taxonomy): Bacteria > Myxococcota_A > Polyangia > Haliangiales > Haliangiaceae > JABFXX01. Next base: position 9,674 of record DATIPJ010000839.1, on the reverse strand, counting down.
GGCCGCCGACCTGAAGCAGATCGTCGACGACATCATGATCATGGTGAAGCCGATCCTGCGCGAGCACTCGATCGAGGTCGATGTCGAGCTCGCGCCGGTGCCGCCCGTGCGCTGCGAGGCGGTACTCGTGCATCAGGTGCTGCTCAACCTGCTGCTCAACGCGCACGATGCGCTGGCGAGCAGCGCGCGCACCGATCGCCGGATCGCGATCCGCGTCGGCCACGACGAGGGCGTGGTGCGGCTCGTCGTCGCCGACAATGGGCCGGGCATCGCGCCCGAGATGTTCGCGCGCCTGTTCCAGCCGTTCAACACGACCAAGGCGGGCGGCCACCTCGGCCTCGGGCTCGCCGCGGCGCGCACCTCGCTCCACAGCTTCGGCGGCCAGATCGAGGGCCGCAATCCTCCCGCCGGCGGCGCCGAGTTCGAGATCGCGCTGGTCGCCGCTGCCCCCGGCGCGATCGCCCCCACGATGCCGGCGCGCCCGTCGGCTCCCGCCGCCGAACGCTCGCGGCGCGGGCGCATCCTCGCCGTCGACGACGACCCCGATGTGGTCGACATCATCCGCGCGTTCCTCGAGCCGCTCGGATACGAGCTCGCGACCGCGACCGACGCGTCGAAGGCGCTCGCCGCCGCCAAGGCGCAGGCGTTCGACCTCGTGCTGTGCGACATGGGCCTGCCCAAGCAGAGCGGCCTCGACGTGTGCCGCCTCCTGCGCGACGCCGGCTATCAGGGCAAGCTCGTGCTCATGACCGGCTGGGATACGCACGCGCTCAGCGCCGACCCGCGCGCACAGGTCTTCGACACGCTGCTCAAGAAGCCGTTCGTCAGCGACGACCTCATCCACGTGATCGACAGCTTGCTCACCTGAGACCTAGCTCGCGGGGGCGCAGTGCCGGCGGACCATGTCGATGAGCGGCCGGATCTTCAGCGGCTTGCGCATGCACTCGGCGTCGAGCCCGCGCGCCCGGGCCTCGGCGTCGCTGTACGCCGAGATCACGACCACCGGGATCTCCGCCCAGCTCGGATTCTTGAGCTGCTCCTCGCGAAAGCCGGGACCGTCCATCACCGGCATCATCAGATCGAGCAGGATCAGCGACGGTCGCTCTGGGCTCTTGCGCAGCACGTCGAGCGCCTCGACGCCATTGGCCGCGCCGGTCGCGCGGAAGCCGTGATCCTCGAGGGTCTCGATCAGGCTGTCGCGAATGTCGCGGTCATCGTCAACGACCAGGATCAGGTGCTCCATCACGCCACCGCATCGTCCGGGGAAATGATCGGCAGCCTCACCGTGATGCACGCGCCGCCGCCGGAGGCGTTGCTCGCGGTCGCGGTGCCGCCATGCGCCTCGGCGATCTGGCGCACGAGATACAGCCCCAGGCCCAGCCCGCCGAAGTGGCGCATCGAGGCGCCGCGCTCGAAGCGCCCGAAGATCCGCACGAGCTGCTCGGTGGGAATCCCCGGCCCGCGGTCGCGGACGGCGATCACGACGTCGCCCTGCTCGCGGGTCACACCGATAGCGATCGGCGTACCCGCGGCGTAGCGGATCGCGTTCGAGATCAGGCTCGAGATCAGCTGGTCGAGCCGCGAGCGGTCCCAGCGGCCGATCGCGTGCTCGGCGGTGACCGACAGCCCGCAGCCGGCGACCTCGGCGGCGTCTTGCATGCGATCGACCGCGGATTCGACGATATCAGCGACGTCGGCGCGCTCGAGGTTGAGCGCGAACCGGCCGGTCGCGATGCGCGACACGTCGAGCAGCATCTCGACCAGCTCGGCCAGCCGACTGCCGGCGCGCATCGAGCGCTCGAGCTTGGACAGCACCCCGCGGTCGCTGACGTCGATCCGGTCGCGCAGCGCCTCGAGCTGGAGCTGCAGCACGGTCAGCGGCGTCTTGAGCTCGTGCGACGCGAGCGAGAGGAACTCGTCGCGCAGGCGGACCGCCTCGGTCGCCTGGGCGAGCGCGATCCGCTCCTGCTCGACCTTGCGGCGCTCGGTGAGGTCGCGCGTGACCTTGGCGTACCCGACCAGCAGCCCGCTGCGATCGCGCAGCGCCGTGATCACCACGTTGGCCCAGAACTTCGTGCCGTCCTTGCGGATGCGCCACCCTTCGTCCTCGAACCGGCCGTCGCGCTGCGCCGCCGCCAGCTCGTACTCGGTCTTGCCCGCGCGGATCTCGTGCTCGGGATAGAACGCCGAGAAGTGCCGGCCGATGATCTCGTCGGCGGTGTAGCCCTTGATCCGCTGTGCGCCGGAGTTCCACGTCGCGACGTGGCCGTCGGGGTCGAGCATGAAGATCGCGTAGTCCTTCACGCTCTCGACGAGCAGCCGGAACCGCTCCTCGTGCTGGCGCGTCGCCTCCTGGACCAGGCGCTTCTCGGCCGCCTCCGCCAATGCGCCGACCCGCATCGCGGGATCCGAGAGCCCGAAGTTGTCCATCCCCGGTGCCGGCCCCGATCCGGGCTCGGGCTCGTGCGCGTCGAACGTCGCCACCGCCGCGGTCTCGGAGTGACGCGGCAGATCGAACCGAAACACCGTCGAGCTCTCCGCGGAGTCGACCGCGATCTGGCCGCCGTGCGCGCGCACGATGTGATCGGTGATGAACAGTCCGAGCCCCAGGCCCTGGCCGCGGACCCGGGTCTGCGAGCCGCGGAACGGCGAGAACAGGTTTGGCAACAGCTCGGGTGCGATCGCGCCGGCGTTCTCGATCGCGACGCGGATCGCCTCCCGGTCGCGGCCGTCGATCGTCACCTGGAGCGGGCGCTCGGCCGAGCCGTGCTGGACCGCGTTGCCGACCAGGTTCGAGAACACCTGCGACAGGCGAGGCCCGTCGAGCTGACCGCGCAGGTCGCCATGCGCCTCGACCTCGATCTGCCACTCGGGGCGCGTGAACCGGACCTCCTCGATCACGTCGCGCGCGATGTCGGAGATGTCGGTCGGTGCGCGTTCGAGCTCGATGCCGCCGTCCATGCGCGCGCGCGCGAAGTCGAGCAGCTGGCCGATCATCTGCTGCATGCGGCCGGCGCTGCTGAGGATGCGCTGGATCGTCCGCACGCCGCGCGCGTCCTGGGTCTGCCCGAGCAGCAGCTGGCCGGCCATCACGATCGTGCTCAGCGGACCGCGCAGGTCGTGGCCGAGGATCCCGGCGAACATGTCGTTGAGCCGGACCGTGCGGCTGAGGTCGGCGATCACCTTGTCGCGCTCCTCCTCGGCCTGCTTGCGCTGCGTGATGTCGCGCGAGAAACACCGCGTCGCGACCTGCTTGCCGTCCTTGAACGTCATCTTCGAGCTGACCAGCACGTGGCGGATCGAGCCGTCCTTGGCCAGCAGCTCGACCTCGCGGTCGTGCAGCGTCTCGCCGCGGCTCAGCCGCTCGAGCATGTCGTCGAGCACGGGTGCGTCGACATGGAACTCCGAGACCGGGTGTCCGATGTACTCGTCGGCGGTGTAGCCCAGCATCTCGAGCTCGGCGCGATTGGCGTACAGGATCTTCCCGCTCGCGTCGACGCTGTGGATCGGCACCGGCGCATCGTCGAGCAGCTCCTCGAGGTCATCGCGGGCGGCGCGCGCAGCGGCCTCGGCGGCGCTGCGCCGGGAGATCTCGCTGAGCAGCCGCCAGGTCTCGTGCCCTTCGCCGTTGAGCGCCGCGTTGGCCTCGGGCGGCATCACATGGCTGTGCAGCGCGCACACCGCCGACAGCCCGTGATCGCGATGGAAGCCGTCGCTGGCGTAGCCACACAGCAGCGAGAACCGGTACACCTCGGCCAGCTCGCTCCACAGCTCCTCGAGCCGCAGCGCGGCGGCGCGTCGCCCCGAGCGCCAGAGGACGTCCACCATCTCGCCGTAGATCCGGACCGGCGCGCCCGCGGCTCCGGCGCCCGTCGCGGCGAGGATCCCGACGACCCGAGCGCGGAACCGCTCGCGATCGGGCAGGTCGCCGGACATCAGCTCGGTCAGGGTCTCCTGGGCGTCGAGCACCGCGGCGCGGCCGTCGGCGACCATCGCCTCGAGGTCGATCCCGCCGGCCTCGAGCTGTTGCGCGATGCCTCGGCGGTGGCCCGGCGCGGCGATCACCGCAACCGGCTCGCCAGCGGTCAGCCCCGCCGCGAGGTGCTCCGCGACCCGCTGATAAAGGAACTCGTCGGTGTCGTAGAACTGGACGCTGTGCAAGGCACGGCCCGAGCCACGACCTGGTGCCGCGGCGCCCGAACCCTCAAACATCGTGATCGCCGAGGTCATGGTCGTGCGAGAGGTGACAGCTCATGCATGTTTTGTGCGCCGCCTCTGGCAGCCAAGTCAGTGTATTGCAGTTTGGGGGGCGACTCTGGCGCACTGCCACTGCTGCCCAGGCGCACAGCGTGCGCTGATGACACATTCGACGATGCCCCAGGGACGCTCGTGGTAGGTTTTCGTGCGTGGGGATCACCAAGCGCATCCTCGAGGGCGCGCAGTCTGGTTTCTCGAGGCTTACCTCGCTCGTGATCGTCGACGACGAACCGCTGAGCCATGTCGAGGCCGCGGCGCTGCAGGCGGAGCTCGCGGTTCGCAAGGCCGCTCGGGCCCGCTCGCCGAGGCAGCCCCTCGACAACCCGCTCGCCCGGCAGGCGACCTCCGAGCCATCGGCGCGCGCCGGTCGCGAGAAGGCCGCGCGCGAACGAGCTGCGCGCGTTCACCGCGAGCGCAACGAGCGCGAGGCACGCCAGCGCGCGGCCGCCGACGAGGCGTTTCGCCGGATGAAGGAACAGGCGGCGCGCGGCGGCGGCATTCCGTCGAGCGGTCCGTCGGCGAGCTCGTCGAGCTACAGCAGCGCGCGGCCGCCGCGCCCGGGCAGCACCGAGGCCCAGCTCGCCGAGTGGTACCGCGTGCTCGACCTCCAGGTCGGCGCCGACATGGCGCAGATCAAGACGTCGTACCGCCAGATGATGCGCAAGTACCACCCCGACATGCACGCGGGCAGCCCGCAAAAGCAGAAGGCCGCGACCGAGCTGTCGATGCGCGTGACCACCGCCTACAACGGACTGGTCTCCCACTTCGAGAAGAAGTAGCCGGCGGGCGCGGGCCGCCGCGCTTGTGTTACTAAGCGGCGTGGACGCCCAAAGCTCTGCGTCGAAGACGGCGCTCATGGTGTGCGCGTATCGCGCGCGGGCGAGCCGCTGGCCCAAGCCGCTGTTCAGCGATCCATGGGCCGAGTCGCTCGCCGGACCCGATGGCCACGACATCGCCAAGCGCTACGACCTGCGCTTCCCGCCGATGGAGGTGTGGCTCGCGCTGCGCGTCGCCTACTTCGATCGGCTCGTCGCGGGCGCGGTCGATCGCCTCGGCGTGCGCCAGGTCGTCATCCTCGGCGCGGGCTACGACACCCGCGCCGCCCGCCTGCCGCGCGCCGGCGTGCGCTACTTCGAGGTCGATCACCCGGCGACCCAGGCCTCCAAGCGCGAGCGGCTGGGCACGCTCGACGGCTACCCGATCGACGCGGCGACCTACGTCACCTGCGACTTCGAGGCGCAGGACCCGATCGACCAGCTCGCCGGCGCCGGCTTTCGCACCGACGACCCCGCGCTCGTCCTCTGGGAGGGCGTCGTGGCCTACCTCACCGAGGCCGCGGTCCGCGCGACCGCGACCCGGCTCGCCGGCGGCCTCGATCCGCGCTCGCTGCTCGCGTTCGATCTCATCGGCAAGAACTTCGCGGTCGGCCAGCGCATGTCGGCCGCGGAGCACGACGCCCGCGCGTACGTCGGCGAGCTCGGCGAGCCGATCCGCTACGGCACCGACGACATCCTGCCGCTGCTCCACGACGCGGGCTTCCGCTGGGTGCGCGTCCTCGACTTCAACGAGCTCGCGCTCGAGATGCTCGGCGACTACCAGCGCGAGCGCCAGTTCCGCTTCCAGCGCATCGCCCTCGCCAGCAAGCAAGTCCCCGACGCCAGCTGGCCGTAGGCAAACGGCTGCGGGCCTCCTCGCTCGTGTTTGCGGCTATTTCAGCTCGCGCCGCACGATCGCCGCGCCGGCGGCCAGCGCGCGCAGCTTCTGTAGCGCCACCACGCGCGGCAGCTGCTTCATTCCGCAGTCGGTCGTCAGCGTCACGCGCTCGGGCTCGATGTGCCGCAGCACCTTGCGCACGCGCTCGGCCACCTGCTCGGGGTGCTCGATCTCGAGCGTGCGGACATCGATGACGCCCACGTGGGCGCGCTTGTCGCTCGGCAACGCGCGCAGGAGATCGGCGTCCTCCATCTCGCGGCATGCAAAGTCGAGGACGAAGCCGTCGACCTTCACGCCGTGGTAGTGCGGCAGGATCTCGCGGTAGCCGCCCGCCGTCATGCCATCGACCTGGTTGCCCCACGCGTTGCCCTTGCAGAAGTGCCATGTGCGCTCGACCCCGGGCGCCGCCTCGCCGATCGTGCGATCGATGACGTCGCACACCCAGTCGTAGTCCTTGTCGCCCGAGAGGTGCGGCATCCACGCGCCGAGATCCTCGAGCTGCACGTGCTTGCAGCCCGCCTCGACGACCTCGGCGACCTCGGCGCGGAACACGTCGGCCAGCGCGCGCGACAGCTCGTAGCGGTTCCTCACCGGGCCGCCGCGGAAGTACGCCAGCGTCGAGAGCTGCACGGGCCCGGCGCCGATGCACGCCTTGAGCGGCCGCTGCGTGTGGTTCTGCGCCCAGCGATAGAGCAGGGCCATCCGCACCGGCCCGCGCTTGATCTCACCGTCGACCGCCACCCCGCCGGCCTGATCGAGCGCCCAGATGTCGCGCCCGCGCGCCTTGGCCTGCGCCGGGTGCGGCAGCTTCTCCGCCGAGAACCCGTACGTGCGCTCGAGCCAGTACCACAGGAACGAGCCGATCCCCATGTGGTAGTCGTCGAACCACATCTGCCCGTCGGTCAGGACGTCGAGCCCGGCGTCCTCCTGATCCTTGATCGACACCCGCGTGGCGTCGTGAAACGCCTCGGTGTGCGACGTCAGCTTGAACGCCTCGAGGATGTCCTTGCCAGCGAGCTGGTGCGTGAACCACGCCGGCCGCGGATACGATCCGACCATCGTCGTCGGGAGCAGCATGTCGCGGAGATACCACAGCTGGCCGCGCGCCGCGCGCTACCGGCGCGCCGACCACCGGGGCCACGCGACCCCGTCGCTGTGCTCAGCAGCTGTCGTCGCACTCGCCCCAGCGCTCCGCCGTCGCCAGGCAACAGTGCTGCGGCGCAGGACAGTCACCATCCTCGCGGCACGCAACCGTCTTGCAACCGGTGCCGCAGGTGACCGTGTCGCCAGAGATACAGCACCGATCGTCTCCGGCGCAGTCCTCTCTTCCATCGCATAGCGCCAGGGTGGCGAGACACTCCTCGCCGGCCGGGGCGCACGACGCCGTGCCGTGATTCTCGTCGAAGCAGCACTGCTGCGAGAGCGTGCAGGCCGTGCCGCCGCACATCACCCCGTCGCCGCTGCCGTTGCCGATCGGATCGGCGCGCCGGCAGCGGCCGAAGATGCAGCTCTGTCCCGAGGGGCAGCCATGCTCCGCGTCGCAGCGAAACGCGCTGTGCCCGTAGTCGGGAGCACAGCTCGCGACGAGCCATCCGATCAGCAGCGCGACGCCGCGCACCCGGCAACGCTATCATGTCCACGTGGAGCCGGTCCGCGTGCGCTGCGTGCTCGATGTCGTCGGCGGCCCGTCGCGCCGCGTCGGCCCGAGCGGCATCCTGATCGGCCGCCAGAGCGATTGCGACATCGTCGCGGGCGACCCGAGCGTCAGCCGGCGCCACGCCTTGGTCCGCCTCACCTCCGGCGGCGTCGAGGTCGTGCCGCTCGGCCGCTCCCCGATCGACGTCAACGGCGAGCCCACCACCCGGCCGCGCGCCCTCGTCAACGGCGACCAGCTGCAGCTCCCCGGCCTCGCCCTCGCCGTCAGCGTCGCCATCCCGCGCCCCGATCGCGAGGCCCGCGCCGGCTTCGTCCTCGCGCGCGCCGACGGCGCCAGCTTCGGCGTCGTGCACACCCCCTTCGTCATCGGCGGCGGCGACACCGACGACCTCATCGTCAAGAAGTGGCCCGCGCGCGTGCTCTCGCTCCACGTCGCCCAGGGCGCCTTGTTCGTCGAGCTCCACACCGGCGCCGCCACCCGCAACGGCTCGCCGCTCGAGCCCGACACCCTCACCGCGCTCGCCCCGGGCGATCGCCTCGCGGCCCGCGGCGAGGCCTTCGTCGTGCGCGGCGTGGGCGGTCCCGAGGACACCACCGCGCTGCGCGGCGCCGAGCTCCCCACCCGCGTCGTCATCGAGATGCTGCCGCGCGGCGGCCGCGTCGTGTTCTCCGTCGGCGGCGGCGAGCGCGCCGTCTACCTCGCCGACCGCCGGTTCGACCTGCTCGTCGCCCTCGCGCGCCCTCCGGGCGGCCACCGCGCGGGTGAGTTCATCGCGGACGACATCCTCCGCACGGTCGTGTGGCCGCGCAAGCCCTCGGTCACCCGCCCCGAGATCAACATGCTCATCAGCCGCTGCCGGCGCGACCTCGTCGAGGCCGGCCTCGCAGGCCCGCTCCTCCTCGAGCGCGCCCCGGGCGGCGGCGGCACGCGCCTGGCCCTCGCGCCCGACGCCGAGATCGTGATGAAGGCGTGACGGTGCTAGCATCCTCGTCGGTGGACCTCGAGCCCCAGGCGATCGGCCGCTACGAGCTCTTGCTCGAGCTCGGCCGCGGCGGCATGGCCGTCCTCTACCTCGCACGCGCGCGCGGCGTGGGCGGCTTCTCCAAGCTGTTCGCCATCAAGCAGATCCTCCCCCACCTCGCCGTCGACCCGCCGTTCGTCGAGATGTTCCTCAACGAAGGCAGCATCGCCGCGCGCCTCTCTCATCCCAACCTCTGCCCGGTCTTCGAGCTGGGCTCCGACCGCGGCGAGCTCTACCTGGTCATGGAGTACCTCGACGGCGTGCCCTGGGACGCCCTCTGCGCCGCCATGCCGCGCGACCCCCGCGGCCTCGCCCTCACGGCCGGCGTCCTCGCGCAGGCCTGCGAGGGCCTCCACTACGCCCACACCTTCCGCGACGTCCACGGCACCCTCACCCCCATCGTCCATCGCGACGTCTCTCCGCAAAACCTCTTCGTCTCCGCCGACGGCGTCTGCCGCATGCTCGACTTCGGCGTCTCCAAGATCGCCAGCGACCGTCGCCGCACTGGCACGGGCCTCCTCAAGGGCAAGCTCCCCTACATGGCCCCCGAGCAGATCCACGGCGAGCTGGCCGCCCCGCGCGCCGACATCTGGGCCGTGGGCGTCATGCTCTGGGAGGCACTCACCGGCGAGCGCCTCTTCGACCGCGACACCGACTTCCTCACCTACCAGGCCATCCTGAGCGCACCGATCCCCTCGGTGAACGCCGCCGCTCCGATGCGCTACCCACCGGCGGTCGACCACGTCATCGCGCGCGCCCTCGGCCGCGATCGCGGCGCCCGCTACCCCACCGCGCGCGACCTGGGCCGCGACCTCGCGCGCATCCCCACCGACGTCGGCGGTGCCGCCACGCGCGACCAGATCGCCGATGCCGTCAGCGCCCTGTGCGGCGACCAGCTGGCCGCGCGACGCCGCGCGATCGCCGCCGCCATCGCGCGCCGCTCTCAGCAGCTCGTCGCCGCCTCCGATCTCTCCACCACCGCCCCCACGACCGGCACCGCCGGCCCCCCGCAGCCCGCCCCCGCCG
>DATIPJ010000838.1:0-14240 GCA_035472155.1 Kofleriaceae bacterium | reverse complement strand
TACGACGAGGCGAAGGCCGCGTACCAGGCGGCGTTCGACGACGCCGTCCGCACGCTCGGCCCCGACGCCGCGGGCGTGCTGCGGATTCGCCTCCGGCTGACCGACGTCACCGAGCGGCTGGGCCAGTACGCCGAGGCGCGTCGCATCGGCGAGGACAACCTGGCCGCAACGATCGCGCAGCTCGGCGCCGAGCACCCCACGGTCGGGTCGCAGCTCAACAGCCTGGGCAACGTGGCGATCAACGAGGGAGACTTCGACGCAGCCGCCGGCTACTACCGACGCGCGCTCGCGATCTTCGCGAAGGCGCGCGGGCCCGAGTCGGTGGGGACCGCGCTGGTCCAGCGCAACCTGGCGCGCGTCGAGACGGATTCCCTGCACTTTGCGGAGGCGGAGCGGCTGCTCCTGCCGGCCGTCGCGTCGCTCACGCGGATCTTCGGCGCCGACCACGTCGAGGTCACGCGAGCGCTGAGCGATGTCGCGACGCTGCGCCGCAGACAGGGCCGCTACGACGAGGCGCGCACGACCATCGAGCACGTGCTGGAGATCAAGACGCGCATCAAGGGCGCCACGCACCCCGAGCTCGCCTACGCGCTGATCGAGATCGGCATGCAGGAGGTGGCCAGGGGCGAACCGGCGCAGGCGCTCACGCCGTACCGGCGCGCCCTCGAGATCCGCACGAAGGCGCTCGGCGCGGAGCACGTCTTGACCCAGGAGGCGAATATCCGGCTCGCAGGCGCGCTGGTGGCGCTCGGCCGCTGTGCGGAGGCGCGGCCGCTGCTCGCGACCGCTCGCGCCGCACTCGACAAGCTCGACGGCGGCGAGCATCCCTTCGTCGCCGAGGCACTGACGGTCAGCGCGAGCTGCGATATCGCCGCGGGTCGATCCGAAGCGGCGGCGGCGAGCCTGTCTCGCGCGCTCGAGATCGAAACCAAGGCCAAGGCACCCGCGCCCGACCGCGGAAGCACGCGCTGGCCGCTCGCGCGCGCGCTGTGGGCGATGGGGAAGCATGACGCGGCGCTGGCCGCGGCGACGACCGCCGAGAGAGAGCTCGCCGGCGATGCCGACGGCGCGCGCGATCTCGCCGCAGTGCAGGCGTGGCTCGCGGCACACCCACGCCGGTGATCGAGCGCTGTCATCTCGGTTCGATCGCCGACGCGCGGCGATGGTCCGCCAGGATCGCCTCGATCTTGGCGGTGAGCTCGGCCGCAGAGCGCTGGGCGATCAGCACGGGCGCCAGGCGCTCCTCGCCGAGCGCGGCGGAATCGTCGAGGAACAGCGACAGGTACTGACGGACGTGGCGCAGCGGCGCCTGAAGGTCGTGCGAGATCGTGCTGGCGAACGCCTCGAGGTCGCGGCTGGCGCGCTCGAGCTCGATCGTGCGCTCGCTGACGAGGCGCTCGAGCCGCACGCTGGCGGCGACAATCTCGCCATGCGCGACCTCGAGCCGCGTCGTGCGCTGCAGGAGGGCCGCGAGCTGGCGCTGATAGCCATGCGTGAAGATCGTCATCATCACGGTGGTCAACAGCAGCTGCAGCACGACGTCGATCCAGACCGGCGTGCTCGGAGGCGACAGCGGAATGGCGACGCCGGCGACGCTGATGATCGCGAGCACGGCGATCTGGACCGCGACCTGGGCCGCCACCATCCAGAGCCGCGCGGCCAGGCCGAGGAAGACCACGACCATGTGGAGCGCGCCGAGCCGCCCCGAGTGCGTGCCCTGCAGGAGGATCACCGCGAACGCACCGTACGCCGCCAGCCCCGCGGTCGCGAGCTCTGTCGCCGGCAGCCGGCCAGTCCGGGCGACCGTATGGGTCAATCCCGCCAGCGCGGCCACGCTGAGCGCGATCAGCATCGCCGTTCGGTACCCGCCGACCATGTAGACCGCGGCGACGCCGGCCATGTAGAGCGCGGTCGCCGCGGTCGCCGTCGCGATCAGCCGCGTGCGCTGCGCCTCGTCGGGATCGCTGACCGGGTGCACGAGGCTGTGAAACCAGCGCTGCGTCATGCGCACTCGCCGCCCGGAGTCGCGAGCCGGAAGAAGAACGTCGCCCCGGCGTCGGGCTCGCCGTGCGCCGCGATGTCGCCGCCCATGCGATGGAGGATGCGGCGCACGTTCGCCAGCCCGAGGCCGTGGCCCTCGAACTCGTCCTCGCGATGCAGGCGGTGGAACGGCGCGAACAGGTTGCTCGCCCGCGCGGGATCGAAGCCGACGCCGTTGTCGCGCACGAAGTAGCCGCGGTCGGCGTCGTGTCCGATCTCGACGCGCGGCGGCAGGCGCTTGCGGCTGAACTTGACCGCGTTGTCGAGCAGGTTCTGGACGACGGTGCGGACCAGCGCGGGGTCGCCCCACGCCGGCGGCAGCGCCTCGACGCGCCACTCCACGCCGGGGCACGCGCGGCCGTACTCGTCGATCAGCTCGCGGATCAGCGCGTCCATCGCGATCCGCGCCGGGCGCAGCGCGGTGGCGCCCAGCGTCGCGTGCTCGTGCAAGCGCTCGGTCATGAGCGAGAGCCGCGCCGCGGCGTTGCTGGCCTTGGCGATATCGCGCAGCGCAGCGGGGCCGAGCGCGACCTCCGCGCCCGCGAACTCCTCGAGCTGGCTGCGCATCGCCCCGAGGTGCCCGCGCACGTCGGCGGTGAGCTGGGCGGCCAGGTCGCTCAGCCGATCGCGGGTCGCCTGGAGCACGGCGGTCCGCTCGGCGACGCGCGCCTCGAGCGACGAGTTGATCGCCCGCGCGGACGCCACGGCATCGACGCACGCGCGCTCGCGGTCGCGCACCTGCGCGCCGAGGCGGTCGTAGCTCCGGCGCAGCACCATCACCATCAGCCCGAGCGAGATCGACTGCCGGATGAACGGCCCGAACGCGAGATCGTGGGCGGTGTCCTCGACGCCGAAGAGGCCGGCCGCGCGGCTCGCGCCGAGCACACCGATGACACCGGCGAGGCCGAGCCCGACGGCCGCCGTCAATCGCGTGCTGAGCACCGAGCCGACGGCGACCACGCCGAGCACGGCCACGCTCATGCGAACGCCTCCGGGCCCCTCGCTCCACGCGATCCCGACGATCGCGGCGACCGCGAACACGCTCAGCACCAGCGCACCCGCATCGGCGCGCCCGCGCCGCGCGAGCGAGAACGTCACCAGCATCGCGAGGACGCCGATCGGCGATACGGTGAGCCAGGTCTGCGCGTTGCCGCGCACGAGCGGGATCGTCGCGGCCGACAGCACGAGCAGCACCATCATCGCGGCCGCCATCACGAGCAGGAGACGCGATCGACGCTCGGCATCCGGATCGGGCGCACCCGCCACCGAAAACGCCGCGCGAACCACCCTCGGCAGGGCCACACGCACGTGGCCATGATACTCGATGCCGCCCGCACCGTCGTGGGGCGATTCGACGCGCCTGGCGCGGCATCCGAAATTCGCGCGCTCGGCCGAGGTCTCCGAGGACGCCAGCTCGAACGCAGCGTTCCCCCTCACCGCCGGCGGGAAGCGGCCGATCCACCCCAGGTGGCAGCGCCGATCGCGACACGTCAGGGTCTGAGCGCATCCGCGCACGACCGGCTGCGGCGCCACGTGCTCTACGGCGTTGCGATCGTCGGCATGCTGACCGGCGCCGCCGGTGCCGTGATCTCCCTCGGGGATGTCGCGATCGATCCGAGGGTCGTGGCGCTGTTCGCGCCCGATATCGTGATCGGTCTGGTGATCGTCTGGCAGCTCCTTGGGCGGACGCCGATCGACACCGCCGTGCGCACGTACGCCGGCTACCTCGTGCTCAACTATGCGTTCTTCACCTTTCACGGCGACGGCTACGAGGTCTTCACGACGCCGTGGGTGATCCTGCCGCCGGTGTTCGGGTTCTACCTCGGTGGGCGCCGGCTGGGCGTGGTGATGACGGCGATCCTCGTCGCCGAGGGCCTGATCTCCGTGGTCGTCCATGCGACCGGCATCGGCCACCGGCTCCTCGAGCTCCCACCGGCGAACGATGCAGGCTCCCAGGTGATGATCGCGCTGGGGATCGCGGAGATCCTGTGCCTGGTGTACGTCTTCGAGCGCCGCCGCGAACGGATGCGCGTCGAGCTCGACGCCGCCCTCGGCGACCTCGACAACCAGACACAGACGATCGTCGCGCTCGTCGAGAGCACGAGCGACGTGATCGTCCTGGTCGACGACGCCCACCGCGTGGTCCTGCACAATCGCGTGGCGAGCGACATGCTCCGGGGGATCGCCACCGGCGTCTCGGCGCCCGACCTGTTCGCCGCCGAGACCCACAGCGCGTGGTCGGGCTTGCTCGGTGCGTGCCGGCGCGATGGCCACGCGCGCGCCGAGCAAACGATCGCGGGTCGCGTGTTCGAGCTGTCGCTGTCGCGCGTCACCGTCGCGGACCGCATCATCGGCTTCACGCTGATCGCGCGCGACATCACCGCGCGCCGCGACGCCGAGGCCGCGCTGCGCAAGATGCGCGGTCAGCTGCTCGACGCCTCGCGTCGATCCGGCATCGCCGAGACCGCCGCGGCGCTGCTGCACAGCGTCGGCAATGCGCTCAACAGCGCCATGGTCGCGAGCGCGATGGTCGGCGATCAGGCCGCCGGGCTGCGCGTCGAGAACTTTCACCGCGCGGTCGACGAGATCGAGCACGGTGGCCTCGAGCGCGGCGACGAGCGCGCCGCCAAGCTGCGCGCCTACCTGCGCGGTATCGCCAACCACCTCACCGAGCGCAAGACCACGCTGATCGCCGAGGCCCGCTCGCTTCGCGCGAGCCTCGACGAGGTCGCCGGTGCGCTCAGCGCGCAGCAGCAACTGGCCGAGACCACCCAGGTGCTCGATGACGTCTCGCTCGACGAGATCGTCGCGTCCGCGCTGACGGCAGACGACTGCCAGATCTCGCGCAACCTCGCGCCCACCGGGACCATCGTCACCGACCGACAGCGGGTGATGCAGATCGTCGCGAACCTCATGCAGGTGTGCCGCGGCGACGGCATGCACGTCGCGCTGCGGCCGCTCGACGACGGTGTTGCCCTCGAGGTCTCGCCCGCGCAGCGCACCGCGTTCGGCGACGGCATCTTCGCCCACGGCAAGCCGCTGCACGCCGCCGCGCTCGCCGCATCGGCGCTCGGCGGCTCGCTGCGCTGCGAGCGCGCCGTCGAGCGCGAGTCGTTCGTCCTCGAGCTGCCGCGCATCGCGCCGCGCATCGCCGTCGCCTCGTGATTCAAGGCGGTGACGCCGGCAGATCGAGCGCGCGGCGCAGCGGGCGCCGGGTGAGCGTGCGCAGCGCCACGTAGAATGTCGGCGTGAGCACGAGGCCGAACAGCGTCACGCCGATCATGCCGGCGAACACCGTGACGCCCATCGCGCGTCGGACCTCGGCGCCGGGGCCGGTCGCGACGATCAGCGGCATCGAGCCTGCGATGAACGCGAACGAGGTCATCACGATCGGGCGCAGACGAAGGCGGCACGCCTCGATCGCGGCGTCGATGATCGACCGGCCCTGGTGCTCGAGCTCGCGCGCGAACTCGACGATCAGGATCGCGTTCTTGGTGGCCAGGCCCATCAGCACGACCAGTCCGATCTGCACGAACACGTTGCGATCGCCGCCGGCGAGGTGCACACCCACGAGCGCGGCGAGGATGCAGAGCGGCACGATCAGGAGGATCGCGAGCGGCATCACCCAGCTCTCGTAGAGCGCGGCGAGCACGAGGAAGACGAGCAGCACGGCGATCGGAAACACGATCAGGTTGGCGCGGCCCTCGCTGACCTGCTGGTAGCTGAGATCGGTCCATTCATAGGTGAGGCCGCGCGGGATGACGCCGGGCGCGAGCCCCTGGATCGCGGCGATCGCCTGCTCCGACGACAGCTTCGTGGGATCGGCGGCACCGACGAGGTCGGCCGCGGGGAAGCCGTTGTAGCGCACGACCGGATCGGGGCCGTAGGTGTGGCTGACCTGCACGACGCTGCCGATCGGCGCGAGCGAGCCCGCGGCCGTGCGCGTGCGCAGCTCGCCGATCTGCTCGAGGTGATCGCGGAACGGCGCGTCGGCCTGCGCGATGACCTGGTAGGTGCGCCCGAAGCGACTGAAGTCGTTGACGTACGCCGAGCCGAGGTAGATCTGCAAGGTCTCGAACAGATCGGTCAGCGCGATCCCCTGCGCCTTGGCCTTGGTGCGATCGATCGCGAGATCGATCTGCGGGACGTTGGGCTGGTAGGTCGAGAACGGCGGGAACATGCCGGGCGTGTGGGCGACCGCGCCCTGCAGCGCACCGATCGCCGCCGCGAGCTCGGTGTCGCCGCGGTCGGAGCGGTCCTCGACGAACAGCGAGAAGCCCGCGCCGGTGCCCAGGCCGAGCACCGGGGGCGGCATGATCGCGAACGCGAAGCCCTCCGAGATGCCGGCGAGCTTGCCGTTGAGCTCGCCGGCGATCTGCTCGGCCGTGTGCGCGCGGTGCTTGGCGTCCTCGAGCGTGACGAACACGACTGCCGAGCTCGGCGTGTTGGTGAAGTGCACGCCGTTGAGCCCGGGGAACGCGACCGCGTGGGCGACGCCGGGCGTCTCGAGCGCGCGCTTTCCGACCTCGCGCACCACCGCCTCGGTGCGATCGAGCGATGCGCCCGGCGGCAGGCTGACGATCGCAACCAGGTACATCTTGTCCTGGGTCGGGACGAAGCCGCCCGGCACCCTGTGGAACATGGCGACCGCGAGCGCGACGGCGATCGCGTAGATCGCGAACACCGGGGCGCGGCGGCGCACCGACGCGCCGACGACGCGGGTGTAGCCGCGACCGGCGGTGCGAAATCCGCGATCGAAGCGGCGGAAGAACCAGCCGAACAGCCAGTCGATCGCGCGGGTCAGGCGGTCGCGCGGCGCACCGTGCGGCCGCAGCAGCCGGGCGGCGAGCGCCGGCGACAGGGTCAGCGAGTTGATCGCCGAGATCACCGTCGAGATCGCGATCGTCGCGGCGAACTGGCGGAAGAACTGACCGGTCAGCCCGGACATGAACGTCATCGGCACGAACACCGCGCACAGGACAAGCGCGACCGCGACGATCGGGCCCGAGACCTCGCGCATCGCCTGGTGCGCCGCGGCGCGCAGCTCGAGGCCGCCCTCGACGTTGCGCTCGATGTTCTCGACCACGACGATCGCGTCGTCGACCACGATGCCGATCGCGAGCACGAGGCCGAACAAGGTCAGTGTGTTGATCGTGAACCCGAGCGCGAGCAGCACGGCGAACGTGCCGATGATCGAGACCGGCACGGCGAGCAAGGGGATCACCGAGGCGCGCCAGGTCTGGAGGAACAGGATCACGACAATGACCACCAGCAGCGCGGCCTCGAACAGGGTCTCGATCACCGACGCGATCGATTCCTGGACGAACACCGTCGGGTCATATGCGACCTGCCAGGTCAGCCCGGCCGGAAATGCCTGGGCCAGCTCGGCCATGCGCGCGCGCACGCGCTGCGACAGATCGACCACGTTGGAGCCCGGCGCCTGGAAGATGCCGATGCCGACCGCGGGCTGGTTGTCGAGCAGCGAGCGCAGCGAGTAGGTGCCGGCGCCGAGCTCGACGCGCGCGACGTCGCCGAGCCGTGTGAGCTGGCCGGCGTCGCCACTGCGGATCACGATCTGGCGGAACTCGTCCTCGGTGACCAGCCGGCCGTGCGCGTTGATCGAGAGCAGGAAGTCGGCCGGCGTCGGCGTCGGCGGTGCGCCCAGCTGGCCAGCCGAGACCTGGACGTTCTGCTCGCGGATCGCGCGCACCACGTCGCCGGCGGTCAGCCCGCGCGCCGCCACCTTGGTCGGATCGAGCCACACGCGCATCGCGTAGTCGCCGGCGCCGAATGCGATCGCGTCGCCGACACCGGTGATCCGCCGCAGCTCGTCAATGACATGCAGTGCAGCGTAGTTGCGTAGATAGACAGAGTCATAACGATTGTCTGGCGACAACAGATGAACAACGAGCGTGATATTCGATGATTGCTTCTGGGTGACCACGCCCTGGCGGCGCACGTCCTCGGGCAGGCGGGCGAGGGCCTGCGACACCCGGTTCTGGACCTGGACCTGAGCGTCGTCCGGATCGGTGCCGGGCCGGAACGTGACGCTGACGATCACGGTGCCGTCGCTCGAAGAGACTGATTTCATGTACATCATGCGCTCGACGCCATTGATCGCCTGCTCGAGCGGCGCGGCCACGGTCTCGGCGAGCACGCGCGGATTGGCGCCCGGGTAAAACGCGCGGACCTGGACTTGCGGCGGGACGACCTCGGGATACTCGCTGACCGGCAGGAGCGGAATCGCGATCGCGCCCGCGGTGAGGATGATGATCGAGAGGACCGCGGCGAAGATCGGGCGGTCGATGAAGAACCGGGCGAACCTCATGGTGTCGCGCCTTTCTGCGCGCCAACCGGCCGGTCGGCCTGCGCCACGGTCGCCTTGCCGCCGGGGAACACCTTCTGGATCCCGGTGACGATCAGGCGGTCGCCGGGAGCGAGCCCCTCGGTGATCACGCGCTGGCCATCGATCACGCGGCCGAGCTTGACGTCGCGGCGCTCGACCGTGTCGCCCGCGCCGAGCACGTAGACGAACCGGCGGTCCTGATCGGTGAGGATCGCCTTGTCGTCGACGAGGATCGCCCGGATGGGAGCGCTCTCGGGGAGCTGGACGCGCGCGAATAGCCCGGGCGCGAGGCGGTGGTCGGGATTGGGCACCACCGCGCGCAGCAGGATCGTGCCGGTCCCGGCGTCGACCCGCGTATCGACGAAGTCGACCTTGCCGGCGTGCGGATAGCCGGTCTCATCTGCGAGCCCGACCGCGATCGCCGACTGGTCGACGTGCGCCGCGAAGCGCAGGTAGCTGCGCTCGTCGCCGGTGAAGTACACGTACACCGGGTCGACCGAGACCAGCTGGGTGAGCGGCGTCGGCGCCGGGCCGGCCGCGACGTAGTCGCCGATCGAGACGAGCGCGCGGCCCACGCGCCCGGCGATCGGCGCGCGGACCTCGGTGAACTCGATGTCGAGCCGGGCGAGCGCGAGCTGCGCCTGGGCGCCCTGGACCTCGGCGTCGACCTGGGCCGCCGTCGAGACCTGGGTGTCGCGCTCGGCCTGGGCGATCGCGCTGGCAGCCAGCAGGCGGTCGCTGCGCGCGGCCTCGATGTGCGCCAGCTCCGCCCGGGCACGGGCGCGGGCGAGCTCGGCGTTGGCGCGCGCGAGGTTGGCGCGGTAGGGCCGCGGGTCGACGGTGAACAGCACGGTCCCGGCGGCGACCTCGCTGCCCTCGCGGTAGCGGATCGCCGTGATGGTCCCCGACACCCGCGGGCGGATGTCGACGCGGTGAACCGCCTCGATCTTGCCGCTCAGCTCCTCGGCGGGCCGCACCTCGCGCAGCTCGGCGGGCACGACGTGGACCGCGGGCGGCGGCGGGCCCTGCTGCGGAGCGTTGGCCGCACTGCTCTGGCAGGCGGCGGCGAATACGATCGGAACAACAAGCGCCTGACGGCGCACAGCCATGAACGGAGGCATCCTCCGGTTCGTATACGGAGGGAACCTCCGTTTGGCAAGCATGCTAGGTTATCGATCGCGACAACGTCATGTCAGCTATCGCGAACCTCGACGGAGCCCGCGCCCTGCGCGCCGATGCGCAGCGGAACTACGACCGGCTGCTCCGCGCGGCCGACGCGCAGTTCACCGAGCATGGCGCCGACGCCTCGCTCGAGGATATCGCGAAGCGCGCCGCGGTCGGGATCGGCACGCTGTACCGGCACTTCCCGACCCGGGACGATCTGATCGCGCAGGTGCTGTTCCAGAGCACGGCGGCGGTCGTCGCGCGCGGCAAGGCGTTGCTCGAGGCCGCGTCTCCGGTCGGCGCGCTCGCGGCGTGGCTGCGCGAGCTCGTCAAGTACGTCACCACGTATCGCGGTCTGACAGCGGCGCTCGCCAACAGCTATGTCGGATCGGGAACCCAGCTGTGCAGTAACTGCGATCGAATCGCCGAGGCCGGTGGGGCCCTGCTCGCGCGCGCACAGGCCGCCGGCGAGATCCGGCGCGACGCCGAGGTTCGCGAAGTCATCCTCACCGCGCACTCCGCGGCGTGGATCTCCGAGCAGACCAAGGATCCGGCCGCGGCCGACCGCTTGCTGGGCATCCTGATCGACGGCCTGCGTACGGTCCATTCCGCGCGCCGCGCCCCGGCGGCTCGCCGCTCGCGCACAGAGGGGCCCAGGACGCGCGCAGGCGCTTCTGCGCGCACCCCCCGACGCCGGACCCCCGCACGCCCGAACGCGCGCTGACGGGGCGGTGAGAGCGCTTTCCGCGCGCGCCTGCCCGTCGCGAGAGGGGCGCGCACGACCGCGTTGGGCGCGCCCCGACGACGATCGCAACGAACAGCGCCGCGTTCGGCAGACAAAGCGCGAATCGTCGTCGCGGGGGCGGGTACGAGGACCCGAACGACCGTGCTCCCGACGAGCGACCGCTGGTTGCCCGACGGCGCAGTGCGTGATCAAGAGTGAGCTACCCATCGCCCGGCGCTGCAACCGTATCCAAGATCGCAGGAATTATCGAGGCTCACGGATTCCTGAGAGCGTGGTTCGACTCTCGAGACTGCCAGTCTTGGATTTCTGATGATGTCGAATTGAGTTCGATAATCCAGGTCGACAATAGCTATCAGAAGTGAGCAGCCAGTCGGTAGGTGCTGTCGGTGTGAATACGCCTTTGGTGCTTGGCGACTCGAGATTTGCGAGTGCGTCGCTATTAAGATTGACTTTACTAGTCCAGGTCCATAGGGTGGCCCTCAGCCAGTCGCAGTTCAGCAAAACGCTCGTTCCCGACCTGGTCATGTAGCGTTCACGACGTAGTGCCGCCCCGGAAAGTCGACGCCGGGGTCGGGTTGCGACGTGGACAGGTGTGACGCACGACGGCGTCGTGCGTCGTACTGCCGGGGGAGCTGGGGCAACGCCGACAACCAGAAGCAACTACGTAACTTTTACGTCTGTATCGAGAAGCAAGCACAGCAAGCAGAAGAGGAGCAGCAGATGAACAGTGTCATTCGTAGCAAAACACGTCATCAAGCCAGGGCGTTGGCGGTAGGAAGTGGGTTGATCATATCGTTGGGTCTCATTGGATGCGCGGATGCGCCGGGCGATGAGAACGACGAGCTCGTCGAGTTCGCGTCGACCGAGCAATCCATCACTGCCGTCGGCGACGCACTGCCGGGCACCAACGCCACAGACTTTGCCGCGGCGAAGGCCGGGTTCGAAACCCAAGAGGAGATCGAGGACGGCGTCGGCCCGGTCATGAACGACGTGGCTTGTGTCAACTGCCACCTCCAGGGTGCGACCGGTGGCGCCAGCACCAAGATCGAGCGCCGGTACGGCCGCGTGGTCAACGGGGTGTTCGATAGCCTCGCCAACCGCGGCGGCTCGCTGCGTCAGCTCCAGACGGTGGGCCCATTCACCGGATTGAACGGCGCGAGCTGCAACCCGCCGCTCGAGCGCGAGCCCTCCGAGGCGACCGTGCACAACGTCGGTCGTCTGGCGACGCCGCTGTTCGGCGCGGGCCTCATCGACTCGCTCCCGGACTCGGCGATCACCAGCAACGCCGCCAATCAGCCCACCGGCCAGCGCGGCACGATCAATCGTGTGACGAACCTGCTGCCGAACCCGGACGATCCGAACCAGACCCTCAACGGCACGCGCGTGGGCCGCTTCGGCTGGAAGGCCGGCGTTGCCAGCCTCGCGCAGTTCTCGGCCGATGCCTACATCAACGAGATGGGCATCACCACGCAGCACTGCATCCATGGCAACTCGGTCCTCGCGTTCGCTCGCGAGTCGCGGCCGAACGGCCTTGCGAATCCGACTGGATGCGATGACCGTTCTCCGCCGAACGGCGGCGGCGCGTTCGGCATCCCGGCCGAGACGGATGACGTGGTCGGCGACTGCCGCGGCGGTGTCAACGAGCTCCAGGATGACGTTGGCCTGTTCTTCACGTTCATGACGCACCTCGCCCCGGCTCCGCGCACCGCGATCGATCCGAACATCAACCTCCAGGGAGGCACCGTGTTCAACCGCATCGGCTGCGCGACCTGCCACCTGCTCCGCGACTACGTGACGCCGTCGCGCCCGGGTAACGGCGTGCCGGGCAACTTCTCGTTCCGCCCGCGCACGGACTTCCTGGTTCACGACATCGGCACCGGCGACGGCATCGGCAACGATGGCGACTCGGTGGCGACCACGAACCGGATCCGCACGGCGCCGCTGTGGGGCCTCCACCACCGCACGCTGTTCCTGCACGACGGCAGCGCGAACTCGATCGAAGCCGCGATCGCTCGCCACAGCAACCAGGCCGCGGCGTCGCGCGATGCCTTCAACCGGCTGAACGCGTCGGACCGCTCCGCGATGCTCGCCGCGATGCGGTCGGACTAGTCTGATCTAGTCTGATCTAGTCTCGATCTCCTAGCGATCGACATCCATCGACCTCGACGACCGGCACCACCGGTCCTCGAGGTCGAGTCGTTTTCGGGCCGGGCATCCCGGCTACGTTGCGGCGAGCAATTCCTTCCCTCGCCGCGCGCTGGCTCGTGATCGCAGCCGCTGAGACAGGAGCGAGGCCGCGGCGCGGCGGCCGAGGTCGCGCTCGACGCGGTGCGGCCGCCGAGGCGTGCTTCTCGTCGAGAAATGCGATCGCCGGGCGTCATCGGGACGGACCGATTGCGTAGGACGACTCACAATGCAGTTGATTGTCGATAATGGCAGTCCATTGCTCCTCCGAATGGACCTCGCATCATCGTGTGTTATCGATTGCAGCCAATTGCGTGGTTTGTGGCGACTTCCCTCGACGGAGCTCAGGAGCTGCTGTGGTACGGTGTGATCCTCGGAGGTCCTCGATGAGTACCGATCTCGTGAGCCGACAGCAGGCAGCGTCCCCGGGCAACGGAAGCAATCTTGTCGATGCCGCCGCCGGGATGCCCGGCAAGCGCACCCTGGTCGCGCAAGCGCAGATGCCCGCGGTCCAGATGCGTGGCGGCAACGAGCAAGGCGAAGGTGAAGGTGCAGTGCATGCGGCGGCCGCGCGAGGCGTGGCGTCGCCGGCGTCGCCGTTGCCGTTCGGCAGCACGATCCAGCGCGCGTTCGGACGCCACGATATCTCGTCGGTACAAGCGCACACGGGACCCCAGGCGGCGCGCAGTGCGAAGTCGATGGGCGCCGACGCCTACGCCGCCGGCGATCATGTCGTGCTCGGTGAGAAGGCCGACTTGCACACGGTGGCGCACGAGGCCGCGCACGTGGTGCAGCAGCGCAGTGGCGTGCAGCTCAAGGGCGGCGTGGGCAAGGTCGGCGACACCTACGAGCAACATGCGGACGCGGTCGCCGACAAGGTGGTCTCCGGTGAATCGGCCGAGGGGCTACTGTCGACGATGGCGGGCCCCGCAGGTGGCGGCGGCCAGCCGGCGGCGCAGGCAGGCGCGCCCGTGCAGAAGGCCAAGGGCGAGGAGCCAGCCGACGGCGAGCACGAGGGAGCGGAGCACGAGGACGCGGAGCACGAGAACCACGAAGGCCATGATGGCCACGAGGCCGGCGAGCACGATCAGGACGACGCGCTCGACGAGCACGCGGAGGCCGCTCCCAAGGACAGCAAGGCCGACGCGAAGGCCGCGGGCGCGAACGCAAAGACAGCGCAGGCCCCCAGCGCCGCGGCGAACGCGAATGCCGCACAGCCGGCGGGCGCGCCTGTACAGAGGAAGGCCAGCTCCGCGGGCCGCGCCCTCGGCGCCGTTCTGATGAAGCGCAAGAGCACCAGCCGGCGCCATCGCGGCTACCGGCCGGCGCCGTCGCTGTCGGCCGCGCGCGGCGGCAGCGCAGTCATCCGCCGCGGCATGGAGGGCTCGTCGGTGAGCTTCGTGCAGCAGCACGTGCATGCCGATGTCGACGGGATGTTCGGGCCGCAGACCCAGGCAGCCGTGAAGAAGTTCCAGCGCACCCACCACCTCGAGGTCGACGGCATCGTCGGGACGCACACGATGGCCGCGATGGACCACGGCGGAGGCGGGGTCGCTCACGGCGACGGCGGCTCGTCGCACCACGATGACGATGGTGGCGGTCACCCGACCGGCAGCGAGGCGGCGATTCGCGATCAGGTGATCGACAAGGCGAACAACCACATGGGCGCGCGGTATTCGTGGGCGGCGCTGGACAGGGCTGCTGCGACCTACTACATGTCCGCCGCGGCCGATGAGGCCGATCATAAAGGCGTGGGTCAAT
>DATIPJ010000837.1:0-8076 GCA_035472155.1 Kofleriaceae bacterium | reverse complement strand
AGAGGTTGGCCTTGAGGTTGGGGTAGACGCCCAGGTCGTAGTTGCCCAGGCCGTGGAGGACGCGGATGGTGTCGTCGAGGTCGAACTTGAAGAGGCGCTGGGCGTCGAAGCGCGCGCGGAGCTGGCCCAGGCCGCCGGTGTCGCGCGTGCGGTCGACGGCGGCATCGAGGCCGGTGGTGGAAGTGCCGCCGAGGTTGAGGGTGGGGGCGTCGACGAAGTCGATCGCGAAGTTGCGCGCGGGGTCGCGGTGGATGAGATCGCAGAACCCGCGGACGCCGCGCTGATAGCAGCCGGTGAAGATCTGCTGAGCGTTGGGCTGGCGGATGGCCTGGTCGACGTCGATGCGCCAGAGGTCGACGCTGAGGGCGAGGCCGCGGAACAGCTCGAGGACGGCGCCGCTGGTGGTGACGCGCGCCGTCTCGGGGTCGAGCTTCTGGTTGCCGTGGTTGACGACGCGCTGCTGGGTGGTGCCGAAGCGCGCGTCGGGTGGAACGCCTTCGCGCGCGCACTCGTCGCTGGTGGGCGAGGCGATGGTGGTGGCGGCGGCGGCGATGCCGGTGGGGAAGGTGCGATCGCAGGGATCGATGGCGGCAACGAGCGTGTTGGCGTTGCCGCGGAACAGCTCGGCGACGGTCGGGGCGCGGAAGGCGAGAGCCGTGGTGGCGCGGAGCGTGAGCGCGGGGATCGGGCGCAGGAGGGCGCGCGCGTTCCAGGCCGTGCCGGTGATGGCGTCGTCGATGCGGAACTGGCGCGCGGCGAGGTCGACCTCGAGGCGCTCGAGGCCGCTGCGGTCGCGCACGGCGACGGTCTGGAGCTCGGCCATGGCCTCGAAGGTCTGGGTCGAGCCGCTGGTGGTGGGCGAGATGACGCCGGTGGTGTCGCCGGCGGTGATGAGGGCGTCGGGGGTGAACGAGCCGGTCTCGCGGCGGAAGTCGGTGGCGATGGCGAGGGAGATGTCGCCGCTGGGGAGGGTGGCGAGGCGGCCGTGGGTGGTGGCGAGGACCATCTGCTCCTGATCGAGGCCGGTGGAGACGCCGGTGAAGGCGACGTAGTTGCGGGCGGCCTCGTCGATCGAGGGCGCGGGGGCAAGGATGTTCATCGGGACGCAGCCGGGGATCGGTGCGAGCGGGGTGCCGCAGGTGGGGACGCCGCTGGCGTTGATGAAGCTCGGGCCGAGGGCGTTGCGCAGGCGGCTGCGGATGAGGTGGCCCTGGTCGTTGACGGTGGCCTCGGTGCGGCCGAGGTTGAACGACAGCTCCCATTTCCAGTGGTCGAGGGCGGGGATGTCGTCGGGGGCGGAGCCCGTGAGGCCGGTGACGAGGCGGAAGGTGTTGACGCCTTCGGTGGCGCCGCGCGGGCCGAATTCGACGACGCGGCGGGCGTAGCCGAGGACGTCGGCGCCGAACGGATTGTAGATGCTGTCGCGCGAGATCGGGGGAACGGGGGAGAGCGGCTCGGGGGCGAGCTGCTGGCTGCTCTCGCGATGGAGAAAGCTCATCTGGAAGAAGCCGGCGAGGTCCGGGCCGAGCTCGAAGGTCCCGGCGCTGTAGGCGTTGAAGCGCGACGACGGGGTGTAGAGATAGTTGGGCGGTTGAAAGTTGTAGAGGTCGCTGTCGGTGAACGGCCGATAGCCGCCGTTGCCGTCGGGGACGCAGAAGATCTGGGTGGCGCCGCACAGATTGATCGTGTCGAACTTGCCGTCGCCGTTGACGTCGAACTGGCGCTGGTTGATGCGGCCGGCGGGGGTGGTGGTCGAGCCGCCGCGCACCTCGGTGCGGGTCGTGTAGTTGAAGTCCTTGTCGAACTCGGAGAACGGGCGATCACCGGCGAACACGGGGTCCTGGCGCTGCATGCCGGCGGAGAACACGATGTGGCCGCGGCCGGAGTCGGAGCGGTGGCCGGTGATGAAGCTGGCGTCGAAGGTGAAGCCGTCGCGGCGCTCGGTCTCGGCGGTGTAGAGCGAGGCCTCGGTGCCGGTGAACTTGCTGCGCGTGATGATGTTGACCACGCCGCCGACAGCGTCGGAGCCGTAGACGGCGGACGCGGCGTCCTTGAGGATCTCGACGCGCTCGATGGTCGCGAGCGGGATCGTGTTGAGATCAACGGTGGAGTCGGCGCCGTTGCCGACGGGCCCGAAGCGGCGGCCGTCGAGGAGGACGAGGGTATGCGTGGCGCCGAGGCCGCGGAGATCGATGCGCGTGGAGCCATCGCCGCCGTTGTTGACCTGGGCGTTGATCGCGTTGGCCTGCTCGGGCAGCGGCTGGAGGATGTCGCCGATCATCGAGCGGCCGGAGGCGAGTAGGTCGTTGCGCGTGAGGATGGTCACGGGCGACGGCGTGATCTGGCTGGCGCGCTCGATCAGCGAGCCGGTCACGAGAACGGCGGCCTCGGATATCGGTGCTTGTGCGACTCGCTGTCCGGATGCAGAAGCACGCATCCGGAGTGAGCTGGGCGAGCCGACCGCCTCGTCGGCGTGTGCGATGGCAGCGCCGATGACGATGGTCGCCGTGATCGCGAGCGCAGCTGCGCCCGACATCGAAAACTTCACTCCCACCATCCGAACCTCTTCTCGTGAGGGTCAGTTTCGACGAGTCTTCTAACACCGAAGCTGGAGAAAAACCAAGTAAGGAGTTCGTCAAGGCGTATTGCCAGTAAATGCCTATCGTCGGCGTTGCGGCGCTGGCGTGACGCGGCGGTGGATGGCGCGCGGAGCGGTCACGACGAGCGCGCGGCGTCCCCCTGCCAGGGGATCGCGGGGTCGGCGCGCCAGCGGAACTTGTGGCTGAGCCAGCTGGTGCGGCCGAGGACGGCGTCGGCGATGATCTCGCCGAGGACGGGAGCGAACTTGAAGCCGTGCCCGGAGCCGCCGGTGGCGACGGTGAGGTCGGGGCGCTCCGGGTGGCGCGCGATCCAGAAGTTGGCGTCGCGCGTGTCGCTGTAGACGCAGAGGCGGCGGTGGACGATCGGCGCGCCGGCGAGGGCCGGGAACGAATCGCGCAGGAAGTCGCGCAGTGTGGATTCCTGATCGGCGGTGACATCGCGCGGGTCGTCGGGGGCGAGGGCGGTGCCGGCGCCGTGATTGGCAATCTTGACGAGGCCATCGCGATTGGCGGGAAAACCGTAGTAGCCGGTGCGCGCGATATCGGCGCCGAACACCGGAAATCGCGCGGGCGAGAACAGCGCGGGGTCGGCGGGCTGGAGGTGAAAGACGGGCTGGCCGGTGGCGCGCAGGAACGCGGCGAGCTCGGGGACGAGCTTGGGGGTCCACGCGCCCGCGCAGACCACGGTGGCGTCGGCGGGGAGGTGCTCGTCGGCGGACAGGGCGCCGCCGTCGACGAGGCGGTCGATCGGACAGTCGCCGCGCACGGTGATGCCGGCGTCGATCGCGTCGCGGACGAGCTGGGCCACGACGGCGCCGGATTCGGCCCAGCCGCCCTCGCGGTGAAAGTAGCCGTCGACGTAGAGGCCCGGTCGATAGGCCGGAAAGCGGGCGGCGATGGCGTCGGCGTCGAGGCGCTCGACGCGGTGGCCGCGCCGCGCCAGGAGCGTGTAGCTGGCGTGCTCGAAGCCACCCGGTTCGAGCGGCGCGCAGGCGAGGAACATCACGCCGGTCTCGTGGAAGCGGGCGGTGCGCCAGGTCGCGTTCCAGCGCCGCCAGCCAGCGAGGGCGCGCTCGCCGAGCAGGGTGTAGTCCTCGTCCGCGCCGTAGTCGCAGCGGACGATCTTGCTGATGTCGGTGGACTCGGCGAGCGGGTGGGGGAGCGGGCCCGGGTCGACGAGGGTGACGTCGCACGCGCGGGCATGGAGCTCGAGGGCGGCGGTGATGCCGAAGATGCCGCCGCCGATGACAAGAACGCGCACGCGGCGAATCTAGACCAGGGTGGCGTGGATCGCGAGCCATCGATGTCTCGGTGCGACGGTCGCGTGTCCCATCCGCGCAACGCCGGTGCGGCGAACACGCGGTTGGCCGACGCGGGGCGCGAGAGCGATCGAGTACAGTTGTCGGCCATGCGTGCTCGTGAACTGGTGGCTTCGCTGTGGATGGTATCGGCTTGTGGTGCACCGCCGCCGACGGTGAATGCGCCCGCCGGGCCCGCGGGGGCGAGCGCTGCGGCGGACGGCGCAGAGGAGGTGCAGCTCGAGGGGCTCGAGCAGGGCAAGCTGGTGCGCGGCTTCACGACGACCGCCGTGTACCTCGATGCGTCGGACCATCCGATGGGCGCGCGGTTCGTGCACAAGAAGACCGGCTTCACGCTCGACTACCTCCGGATCGAGTCCGCGCCGCAGGGCTTTCTGTGGGTGACGACGTATCCGACGTCGGACAAGGGCGAGCCGCACACGCAGGAGCACCTGCTGCTCGGCAAGGGCAACCGCGGGCGCAAGCTGGCGAGCTTCGAGGCGATGGCGCTCGCGGAGTCGTCGGCGTTCACCGAGCAGTTCCGCACCTGCTACCACTTCCATACCGTCGCGGGGCACGACGTGTTCTGGCCCGTCTTCGAGGACGAGCTCGACGCGATGCTGAACCCGGACTACACCGACGAGGAGATCCGGCGCGAGGTGCGCAACTTCGGGGTCGACCGCGCCGACGATGGGACGCTGCGGCTCGAGGAGAAGGGTACCGTCTACAACGAGATGGTGCGGACGTACGAGTCGTCGGACGCGGTGCTGTTCCGCGCGCTCGGGCAGATGGTGTACGGGCCGAGCCATCCGCTGGCGTTCGAGTCGGGCGGTTATCCGGAGGCGCTCCGCACGATGACGCCCGAGGACATCCGGCGGTTCCACGACGCCACGTATCACCTGGCAAACATCGGGATGGTCGCCGCGTTCCCATCGTCGATGGCGCTCGGGATGGTGCTCGAACGCACGGCGGCGGTGCTCGACAAGGAGGCCGGGCGCAAGGGCAAGGTGCTCACCGAGGCCGACCTGCCCAGGCCCGCGGCCGCCAAGCCGCAGTCCATCGAGGTGTTCGAGTATCCGTACAGCGACACCACGAGCCCGAGCCCGGTGGCGCTGGCGTGGCCGGCGACGCGCAAGCTGGATCTGACCGAGCGCATGCTGCTCGAGCTGTTCGTGGGCGCGTTCGCCGACGACGAGAGTACGCCGCTGTACAAGAAGCTGATCGACAGCAAGACGCGCGTGATCGATCTCGGGGCGAGCGAGCTGGGTGGCGTGACGAGCCGCGATCAAGGCGAGCCGGTGTCGCTGCTGGTGCACGGCGTGGCGGCGGACAAGGTCGACGCGGCGACGATCGGGCGGCTGCGCGAGGTGGTGATGGCGGAGCTGCAGCGTCTGGCGAAGCTGCCCGACGGCGATGCCGAGCTCGTGGCGTTCAATCGCGGGGTGCAGTCGCGCGTGACGAACCTGCGGCGGCGGCTGGCCAAGCTGCTCGATACGCCGCCCGGGTTCGGGTTCCGCAACCTCGGTCCGGATCTGATCAACCAGCTGCGGCTGCTCGAGAAGGCGCCGGGGTTCGCCAAGTCGCTGACCTTGCGGCCCGAGCTGGCCAAGGTCGAGCAGCTCGTCGGGGGCACGGCGAACGTGTGGCGCGAACGGCTGCGCGCGTGGGGGTTGCTCGAGCTTCCGTATGGCATCGGTGTGCGGCCGAGCCCGGGGCTGCGCGCGCAGATCAACGGCGAGCGCGACAAGCGGATCGCGGCGGAGCTGGCGCGGCTGGGCAAGCAGTACGGGGCGACGGACGCGGCGACCACGCTCGCGCGCTACCAGGTGGATTACGACAAGCAGACGGCGCAGATCGAGGCGGCGGCGAGCGCGACCGAGCTGCCGCCGCTGGTCGATTCGCCGCCGATGACACTCGACGACGAGCTGACGTATCGCAGCGAATTCGTGACGAACATCCCGTCGTTTCGCGCGACGATCGCGTCGATGCAGAGCGCGCGGGTCGCGGTCGCGTTCCGGCTCGATGCGGTGCCCGAGCCCGATCTCATGTTCCTGGCGCTCCTGCCCGAGCTGATGAGCGAGGTCGGCGTGGTCGACGGCGGCACGGTGATCTCGAGCGCGGAGATGCGCGAGCGGCTGCGCAAGGAAGTCCTCGAGCTCAGCGTCGAGTATGCGACGAGCCCGCGGTCCAATCGCGCCGAGCTCGTGGTCGCGGGGGCGGGCAATGGCGCGGTGGAGGTGCGCCAGGCGCTGGCCTGGATGGGTCGCGCGATGCTCGCGTCGGACTGGCGCATCGAGAACCTGGCGCGGCTGCGCGACGTGGTCGATCAGCACGCGACGGCGCTGCGCCAGACGATGCAGGGCGGCGAGGAGGGCTGGGTGCGCGATCCGCACGATGCGTGGTGGCGGCAGGCGTTTCCGCTGCACCTGCACACCAGCTCGTTCCTGACCCGCGCGCACGATCTGCACCGGCTGCGCTGGATGTTGCTCGATCCGGGCGACGCCAAGATCACCGCCGAGGTCGGCGGCTTCCTCGGGGCGCTGACCGCGGCGAGCGCGCTGCCGCGGGCGCTGCTCGAGCCGATGATCGCCGGGGCGCTGGCGGGCAAGCCGACGCCTGCGGGCAAGCGCTGGACCGATGCGCTCGGCAAGCTGTCGCCGAAGGCGCAGGAGCTGGCGCGCAAGGCGCTCGAGGATCTGCGCGCGCTGGTGCCGGACCTGCCGGATGGCTCGCTGGCGGCGGACTGGACGTACCTCTGCAAGCAGATGGCGCGCGACCTCAAGTTCGGCGCGCCGGCGGCGCTCGACCGGCTGCGCACGGTGCGCGCGGCGATCGTCGCCGCGGGCAACGCGCGGATCGTCGAGCTCGGCGCGCCATCGATCCACGCGGCGATCGCGGCGGACCTCGCGGGGCTGGCGAGCGTGCTCGACCGGACGCCGCGCAGCAAGGCGCGCTACGTGGCGCGGCGGCCGATCGCCGAGCGGATGCGCGATCACGATGCGTCGGCGGCGAGCGAGACGCGCTACGTGGGGCTGGTGAACCCGGCGACATCGAGCGGCGTGATCGTGAACAGCGCGCCGGCGACCGCGCTGACCGACACCAGCGAGGACAAGCTCCTCGATTACCTGGCATCGAACACGTTCACCGGGCACGGTGCGCACAGCCTGTTCATGAAGACGTGGGCCGCCGGGCTCGCCTACTCCAACGGCGTGCACCCGTTCGTGCAGCAGGGGCAGATCGAGTACTACGCCGAGCGCTGCCCGCTGTTGCCGCAGACGCTGCGGTTCGTGATCGATCAGCTGAAGGCGGCCAGGATCGACGGCAACATCGCGCGCTATGCGATCGCCAAGGCGTTCGATTCGCGGGTGGCCGCGAGCTACGAGACGCGCGCGATGGCGATGGCGGACGACTTCGCCGACGGAGTCACGCCCGCGGTGGTGAAGACGTTCCGCGGGCAGCTGCTCGCGCTCGCCAGGCGCAGCGACCTGGCGGCGGCGCTGGCGGCGCGGATGCCGAAGGTCTACGGCCAGGTGATGCCGGGCTACGGCCCGCCGGTCGACGACGGGGTGTACTTCGTGATCGGGCCTGCCAGGCAGCTCGACGCGTACCAGGACTACCTGCGCGGCGCCGTCGGCAAGACGGCGAAGCTGCACCGGCTGTTCCCGCGCGACTTCTGGATCCCGGCGCGGCTGTAGCCTGCGACCTACGAGAGGTGCGCGGTGCAGTGCGCGATCGCGATCCGGGTGTCGGTGTCGCCGACCTGCGACGCGAGCTCGCGCGGCAAGAGGAGGCGCGCCGCGTCGATCATCGCGACATCGCTCGCGACCTCGAAGCCGCGGACCTCGAGGTACTCGGGGAGCTGGTCGGGGACCCAGCCGAACTTGAAGGGCTCACCAAGGCGCTGCACGACGGCGCGCACGGCGCGCTTGGCGAACGTGGGCCGCTCGCGGTTCTCTTCCTGATAGGTCATCGCGAGCTGCGAGCGCGGCGGGCTCCAGGTCGCGATCGCGCGCAGCGAGGCATCGATCGCACCCTCGGTGAGGTACATCGTGACGCCCTCCCAGATGGTGAGCGTCGGTGCGAGCGGGTCGTGGCCGGCGTCGGCGAGGGCGGCCGGCAGGTCGTCCATCGGATGGGTCTCGAAGTCCCACGCCAGGTAGTGCGCCGGGGAGTGTGTG
>DATIPJ010000836.1:0-19364 GCA_035472155.1 Kofleriaceae bacterium | reverse complement strand
CCGATCCCTCGACTCAGGCCAAACCGGCGCTCGTCGGCGGTCTTCGCAGGGCGCTCCTTGGTCCCCGAGATCACCACCGACATGAAGTCGAACAGGTCGCCGGCGATGACCAGCCGCCAGGGCCGGCCATCGCGCCGCCGCACCGTGTGGTAGCGCAGGAACTCGCGGAACGCCGAGCTGCCGAGCTCGACGGCGCGGCGCCGCTCGAGGGAGGCACCGGGCAGGAGCTCCTCGCCGAAATGGAGGTCGCTCACCACCAGGATGTTCGCGTGGACAGCCATCGAGCCTACGCACCGAGTATGTTGGTTTGGCGCCGGACAGACAATGTACGCACCGGGTAGCAGTCGACGCGACTAAGGCCGCGCGCTGCCATGACAATCCACATCGTGCGTGATATCTCCGACACGTCGTGACCCAGGCCCTGTTCATTCTCCTGCTCGCGGCGTCGGTCGCGTTCTTCGCGCGCACGGTGTGGTTGTTCGGGCGCGCGGTCGCCGCCGGCACCCCCGACCCGCGCCCGCGCCTCGACGAGCTGCCCCAGCGGCTGGTCGACGTGGGCATCTACTTCTTCGGCCAGAAGAAGGTCGCCGAGGAAGGCCCGCAGCACCGCACCAGCAAGCACCACCTCATCATCTTCTGGGGCTTCCTGATCATCACGATCGCGACCGCCGACACCGTCCTCTCCGGCGTGTGGCCCGGCGTTTCGCTCGCGCTGTTGCCGCCGGTGATCTATCAGCCGCTGTACCTCGTGATCGACACGATGAACCTGCTCGTCCTCATCACGATCGGCTGGGCGATCGTCCGGCGCACGCTGGTCAAGCCGCGCCTGATCCCGTGGAACCTCGACGCGGGGCTCATCCTGGGGGCGATCGGCGCCCTCATGATCACCCACTTCCTCGTGCACGGCTACGACGCCGCCGAGGCGATCTCCGCCGGTGCCACGCCGCCGAGCTACCTGCCGGTGTCGGGCTTCGTCGGCTCGGTGCTGGCGCCGCTCTCGGTCGAGGCCGCCGCGCGCGGGCACATGTTCGCGTACTGGCTGCACGTGCTGGTCCTGCTCACGTTCCTCAACTACCTGCCCTATTCCAAGCACATCCACCTGCTCGGCGCGCTGCCCAACATCTTCGCGCGCAACCGCTCCGAGCGCCGCATGGACCTGCCCAAGCTCAACCTCGAGGACGAGAACCAGTGGGGCGTGGGCCGGTTCGAGCAGCTGTCGTGGAAGAGCCTGCTCGACACGTACGCCTGCACCGAGTGTGCGCGCTGCACCAACTACTGCCCCGCGTACAACACCGGCAAGAACCTGTCGCCGATGCAGCTCATCCACGACATCCGGTACGAGATGCTCGACCGCGTGGAGCTGCGCGACAAGATCGCCGGCCTCGAGAACGACATCGCGGGGCTCGATGACTACTCGAAGACGCACGGCTTCGACGACGCGCACCCGCACCCGGATCTGGTGTTTGCGAAGAACCAGCTCGAGGCCGCGAAGTCCGAGCTCGAGACGATGCCGAAGATGACCGGCGGGCGCATCCAGGAGGACACGCTGTGGGCGTGCACGACGTGCGGCGCCTGCCAGGAGGTCTGCCCGGTGTTCATCGAGCACCCGGTCAAGATCATCCAGATGCGCCAGAACCTGGTGCTCGAGCAGGAGAAGACGCCCGGCGAGCTGCAGCGGACATTCCGCAACATGGAGCGCCAGAGCAACCCCTGGGGCATCGCCAACGACCAGCGGATGGACTGGGCAAACGGGCTCGAGGTGCCGA
Source organism: Kofleriaceae bacterium (assembly GCA_035472155.1). GTDB lineage: Bacteria > Myxococcota_A > Polyangia > Haliangiales > Haliangiaceae > JABFXX01. The sequence continues at coordinate 17,598 of DATIPJ010000836.1, read as the reverse complement.
CGATCGAGGACAACCCCGACCCGGAGTACATCCTGTGGGTCGGCTGCGCGGGCGCGTTCGACAGCCGCATCATCAAGCAGACGCGCGCGATGGTGATGATCCTGCAGACCGCGGGCGTCGACTACGCGGTGCTCGGGCACCAGGAAGCGTGCACCGGCGATCCGGCGCGCCGCGCGGGCAACGAGATGCTGTTCCAGGCGCTCGCCGAGCAGAACGTCGAGACGCTCAACTCGGTGAGCGCCAAGAAGGTCATCACGTCGTGCCCGCACTGCCTGCACACGCTGCGCAATGACTACCCGCAGTTCGGCGGCAACTTCGACGTCATCCACCACACGCAGCTGATCGACCGGCTCTACCAGGACGGCAAGCTGGTGTCGGAGAAGACGCCGGTATCGACGATCACGTACCACGACAGCTGCTACCTCGGCCGGTGGAACCGCGAGTTCGATGCGCCGCGCAACGTGGTGCGCGCAGTGCTCGCGCCCGGCGGCGATCACGGCTATCGCGAGCTCACGCGCAGCAAGCGCCACGGCTTCTGCTGCGGCGCAGGCGGCGCGCGCATGTTCATGGAGGAGACCGAGGGCGAGCGCGTGAACCTCAACCGCACCGACGAGATCATCGCCGCCGAGGTCAGTGCGGTCGCGGTCGCCTGCCCGTTCTGTAACATCATGCTCACCGACGGCATGAAGCAGCGCAACGTGGATGAAAAGATCCAGGTACTCGACGTCGCGGAGCTCGTCGCGGCGAGCATCCCGGACGTACCCGTCGATCGGCTGGTGCGGAAGAAGAATCAGTAGCCTTCGGGCGCTATGATCGCGGCGATGCAAGCCAGGCTCGCGGTCGCGATCAGGGTGGTCCTCGGGGTCGTGCTCGGCGGGGGTGGGCTCGGCGGCGTTGGGCTCGGGCTGGGCGCCGGGTGCGGCGCCGATGACGACACCATCGAGGGCACCCGAGCCGAGTGCGCGCAAGGCGGCGCGCTGACCGACTGCCCCGATGCCGAGCGCACCGCCGAGGGCGCGTGCTGGCGGCTGGTCGACTGCGGCGCGATCTCGGTCAAGTCGGACAACAACAACCGCTTCACGTGGGCGCGCTGTGTCGACGGGCTCCAGAGCGTGCCGCTCGATCGCCAGCGGGTGGTCATCAGCTGCATCGCGGCGTCGACCTGCGACGAGCTGCGGGTCGGCGGCTCGCCAGGGAACCCCAATCCCAACGACATGCACTGCCTGCGGCTCGGAGGCCTGTGATGCCGCGCTCGGGGGTGGCGGGTGCTGCGCTGGGCGCGGTGGGGGCAGCGCTGGTCGCCGCGGTGCACGGTGCCGCGCCCGCGCATGCGCAGCCGGTCGATGTCGCGGCGCAGATCAAGCTGGTCGAGGCCCAGCCGGCCGACCTCGATCGCTCGACGTGGAAGGAGCGGCGACGCGACGCGGCCCGCAAGCTCGGGCAGAGCAAGGACCGACGCGCGGTCCCCGTGCTCATCAAGCTCGCCGAGACCGAGACGTTCGACATCATCGGCGAGATCGCGATCGAGGGCCTGGGCAACCTGGGCGACCCGTCCGCGGGGCCGATCCTGCAGCGGATCGTCGCCGACCCGGCGCGCGACAAGGCCCAGCGCGACCTGGCCAAGAAGGCGCTCGGCAAGCTGGGCACCGAGCCGATCGGCAGCCCGGCACCGGCGGCCGGTGCGGGTGCGGGCAAGACGGCAGCAGGTACGCCGAGCGCGGGCGGCGCACGACCCGGGGCCGCGGGCGGAGCGACGAGCGGCACGAACAGCACGACCGGCCCGAACGCCACGACCAGCGCGAATGGCCCCGCGGGGAAGACCGGCGCGGGCGGAACTGCGGGCACGACCAGCGCGAATGGCGCCGCGGGCAAGACCGGCGCGGCCGGCGCGAGCGGAACTGCGGGCGCGACCAGCGCGAATGGCGCCGCCGGCAAGACCGGCACTGCCGGCGCGAGCGGAACTGCGGGCACGAGCAGCGCGGGTGCGAGCGGCGCGGGCAAGAGCGGCGCGGCCGGCACAAGCGGAACTGCGGGCACGAGCAGCGCGGGTGCGAGCGGCGCGGCCGGCGCGAGCGCGACGGGTGGGCGCGGCTCGACAGCCGCAGGCTCGACCGGCACCCCAGGTGGCGAGGCGCGCAGGCCGGCCGACGACACCGGCAGCGCCGGTCCGGGCAGCGCGCTCCTCGGGGACAAGGCGAGCGAGACGCCGGCGATGCCGGCCATCCCCGACGACGCGATCGCCGCCTTCGAGCGCATCACCTTCGCCGGCGGCACCGCCAACTTCGGCTACGACAGCGCGCGCAAGCGGGCAGCCTTCGATGCCGACGTCGCGGGGCTGTACCAGAAGCGCATCGAGCGCGAGTCGATGGCGTGGGGCCTCGACGCCGGCGCGCACGTGGTCGCGGGCTACATCAATCCCGAGGGGCGATCGCTCACGCGCGGCGCGCAGGTCGACATCACCGCCGACGGCGAGGCGCGGTTCTACCGCGGGCCGGTCTACGGCATCGGCCGGGCGGCGCTCGGCAGCCAGGTCAACTACGTCTCCGACGTCGACGGACAGAACCCCGACAACAACCTGAAGGACACCCGGTTCACCGCGGACCTGCAAGTCGCGATCGGCGGCGGCTACGGCCGCGTGGTCGACGTCGGCGCCGCGATCCGCGTCCGCCGCCTGGCGCGCACGCTCGACGCCCAGCGCGCACTTGGCCGGCCGATCGACCCGGCGACCGTCCGTCGTCTCCAGCTCACCTGGTGGTCGCTGCGCGGCGAGCGCTCGACCTACCGCGCCCTGGTCGCCACCGTGGCCATCCTGCGCGAGGCGGGCATCCTGCTCGGCGAGCCCGACGCCGGCCTCAGCTACGAGATCCTCAACGTCTTGCGCGATACCCAGCTCTCGCTGCGCCCGAGCGGCGCCGACGTCCAGCTGCTCTTCGGCGAGGGCTACCTGCAGCGCCCCGACGACCCCGCCCCCAACGAGAGCGGCCGGGTCGAGCAGGTCCTGGCCTCGGCCACCTACGGCGCGCAGCTCGACGACGACAAGCTCGAGGTCTCGGGCGGCGCCTACGCCCGCCTTCGCCTGTTCGCGCCCGACGACCAGCCCTCCCCATGGGCGGCCGGCGCTCGCGTCGGCGCACGCCGCTTCACCTACGGCGAGCACGGCGATCCGCTAGGCGCCCTCGACATCTCGGGCCAGCTGCAGCTGTCCGACGACGACCTCATGGACAGCCAGATCGGCCAGCGCATCACCGGCGAGGTCGGCGCCAGCTGGTGGATCAACGCCGCCTCGGCCCTCCGCCTCTCGGCGCACATCGGCGAGGACCGCGGCGTGGTCTTCGTGGGCGCGCAGCTCGAGCTCACCTACGGCCTGCTCGACGGCACCTTCGCCCGCTAACCGGCTCGCCCTCCCCTGCCCCCCGTTCCGGCGTTCGTATCCCCCCGTCCCCGGATCCTCTCGTGGCACCATGCGCCGACGGCAAATGGCCCACCCGCGCGGGCTCGCGGCACGAGAAGCGGCCGCTGATCAAGCCGCAGTATGCGCTGCATGTCGTGATGCGGGTCGTCGCCACCGCTGATCGTGCGTCGGCCGCAGAGCTGGGTGCTCCGCGAGGGCTGGAAGTTGTGCGGACCGATATCTGCGCGCGCTGTGCCGAGCAAGCGCATGTAGCTTCCCATGACGCGCGCGCCGACGGGCTACTTGGTCACGACGTCCTTGGCGATGATCGTCCAGTCCTTCGCCCCGTGGCCCTCGGCAATCACGGCATCCATGCGCGCGGCGATCGACGGCAGCATGGTGAGCGGCACACCAGCGGCGGTGGCGGCCTCGATCATGAGCCGCGCGTCCTTGCGCGCCATCGCGAGCTCCCACGACGGCGGCTCGAACGCACCCTCGGTCATCTTCTTGAGCCGCCCGGGGATCGTGACGCCCGGGTTGAACTGATCGAACAGCGCGGCGGCCTGCGCAGGTGCCACGTCGAGCGCCTTGGCGAGCGCGAGCATCTCGGCGAGCCCCGTGGTCATGCAGATCAAGAACAGATTGCCGAGCAGCTTGAACGCAGCCGCGGCGTCCGGCCGCTCGCCGAGGTCGACGACCTTGCCAGTCATCGGCGCGAGGGCCGAGCGCAACGGATCGACCACGCCGCGCGGGCCCGAGATCAGCATCAAGCCCGTCGACTCGCGCGCATTCTGCGGCGCCATGAACACGGGAGCATGGACGTACGTGATGCCGCGCTCGCGCCAGCGGGCGATCCGCGCGATCACGCCCTGGGTCGACGTCGTCGAGTGATCGACGATCACGGTGCTCGCGCCGATACCCGCGCGCGCTCGCTCGAGCACGTCGTCGACGGCCGCGTCGTCGGTCAGCGTCAGGTGCACCCGCGCCGCGCCCCGGGCGGCCTCGGCCGGGTCGGCGAATGCGCGGGCCCCTTCGGCCTCGAGCGCCTTCGCCTTCTGGGGCGAGCGGTTCCATACCTGCACGTCCTCGCCGCGGCGGCGCAGGGCGTGGACGAAGTTCGAGCCCAAAAGGCCCATACCGAAGAAGGCGATCATGCGCGCGACTATGCCCGCCCCTCGCGCACGAGGCGAGGCCCGCGCCACCGCTCCGGATAGATTCGCATCGCTCACGCCGCTGCGCCCGGTCGATCCATCCCGTCGACGCACCGGTCGTGCGCCCCGTCGATCCGCCCGATCCCCCGTCCACGCACCCATCGATCCATCCCGTCGACGCACGGTCATCCCCCAGTCGACGCCCCGCCGACACAAGGTCGATCCGCGCCGTCGATCCGTCGGTCGATACACCCGGTCGATCCATCCCGTCGACGCACCGCCCGACGTGCCTGTCGACACACGGGTCGATCCCGCCCCTTCGACACACCCGTTGATCCCGCTCGGTCGACGCACCGGTCGATGCGCCGCTTGGTGTCGTCGGGAGGCGCGCTGTCGCGGATCAGTCGGTGGCGTTGCGCTCGCAAGTTGGCGTCTTGAAGGCGGCGGGCTCGAGCTCGTTGGAGAGGGCGCTGGGCTCGCGCAGCGCGTGACCGAGCGTTGCGGAATACGCCGCTGGCGAGGCGTGTGGAGCGCGCGGAGCGATGACGCCCGCGGCGGACGGCGGCGCGACCCCGATATCGCAATCGGGGCCGGCGCCCGCGGGAGGCGCGACGACGGGCGGCTCGCCCGACGAGTAATACTCACCATCGTCCACGCATCCAGTCAGACTTCCGACGAATGCGAGCGCAATCACAGCCACTACCGATCGAGAAAGCGTACCCATCCATCAGGCTACGAATTGCATCGCGCGTGGCGACCTGTATCGCCTTTGATCGAGCACTCTCGCGCAAGCCATCTCGCCAGCGCACAGCTTTCGAGGACCAGCGGAAACCGCGAACCGCGAACGCCGGCTCATTCTCCGCATTGCTCGCAGCGCACGAGCGATCGCCGCGTCTGTTCGCCGCGCATCTCTCCCGTTGACAGCGATGCTGTGGTTAGTAGATGCTTACCGTAAGTGGTTACTAACCAGCTCGGATTCGCGGCGCTCGGCGACACCACGCGCCGCACGATCTTCGAGCGCGTCGCGCGGCGGCCGCTCTCCGTCGGCAAGCTGGCCGAGGGGCTGCACGTGACGCGACCTGCGGTGTCGCAGCACCTCAAAGTGCTGCTGCAGGCGGGGCTGGTCGTGCAGCGCCGCGAGGGGAGCCGCTGCATCTATCAGGTGGATCCGCGCGGGGTGCAGGCGATGCGCGATTATCTCGACCGATTCTGGGACCGTGCGCTCGCCGCCTTCAAGCAAGCAGCCGAACAGGAGGACTCGTGATCAGCGTCAAGAAGCAGATCGTCGTCGAGACATCCCAGCAGCGCGCGTTTCGCACGTTCACCGACGGCATCGATCGCTGGTGGCCGCGCGAGCATCATATCGGCGCGTCGCCGCTCGAGCGCATGGTGGTGGAGCCGCGCCCCGGAGGCCGCTGGTACTCGATCTGCAAAGATGGCACCGAGATCGGCGTCGGCCGCGTGGTGACGTGGGAGCCGCCCGAGCGGCTGGTGCTGACGTGGCAGATCACGGCGGCGTGGCAGTACGATCCCGAGTTCGTCACCGAGATCGAGGTGCGGTTCACCGCCGAAGGCCCGCGCCGCACGCTGGTCGAGCTCGAGCACAAGAACCTCGAGCGCTACGGCGCGGAGTCCGAGACGCTGAAGAAGATGTTCGAGTCCGACGACGCGTGGGTGGCGTCGCTGCAGGCGTTCGGCCGCGCGACCGGCGAGCCGAAGTTCGTGATGTTTTACGAGTCCACGCCGGAGGGGCTGGCCAAGGCGCGCGAGCACATCGCGGCGCACCGCGACCGGCTCGATCAGTTCAACGCGCGCGGCCAGCTGCTGCTCGCCGGGCCGCTGTCCGACATGAGCGGGCGCGCGCTGGGCGTGTTCACGTCGCGCGCTGCCGCCGAGGAGTTCATCGCGGGCGACCCGTTCGTCGTGCACGGCGTGGTCGCCACGTGGACCGTCGTCGAGTGGAACGAGGTCCTGCTCTGAAAATCGAGAGCGGCGAGGTCACGTATCGCCCGCCCGCATGCTCGAGACTGCGATCTGCGCGGCGGGCTCGCAGCGACAACGTCACCTATCCCCTGCCCGCATGCTCCGAGACTGCGATCTACGCGGCGGGCTCACAGCGACGTCAAGTCCGAGCGCCGCGACCACTCGGTCGCGCCCCGTGCGGTCGCGATGTACAGCTCGCGGCGCGCTCGCAGCGACATCAGGTCCGAGCGCTGCTACCAGTCGGTCGCGCCCCCGCGCGCGGTCGCGATGAGTAGCTCGCGGCACACAAGTGAGTGGGCTATGGGCTCTTCTCGGGGGCGGCGGCGCTGGTCCGCGGATAGTGGGCGAACTGCGGGTTCGGGACCATCCACGCGATCTTTTCCTCGAGCCAGATCTCGCGCACCGGCGGAAATGCGCCGGGATCGTCGAGCGTGGCGGTGTGGATGTCGATCGAGCCCGAGCGATCGTTGCGCCGGTAGGTCAGCGACGTCCCGCAGCGGCCGCAGAACGTTCGCTCGACGTCCGGCGATGATCGGAACATGGTCGGCGTGCCGCGCTCGATGACGAGGTCGCCGTCGCGCACGATGACCCATGCCGCGGCGGGTGCGCCGGTGGCGAGCCGGCACGAGCGGCAGTGGCAGTAGCTGGTGACCAGTGGCGGCCCGATGAGGCGATAGCGAATGTCGCCGCACAGGCAGCCGCCGGGAGCATCGATGGACATGGGATCTCCTCGCTGTTTGCCGGTGTCTAGCAAGCGGTCCGCGTGTCGTCGCGCGATCCAGTGGCTGAAGCCGTCGAGGGTGGTGGGCCGCCGCGGCTCAGCCGCCGAAGAAGGCCTGATCGACCGCCTTGCGGAAGGCTTCGTCGCCGACGGCCTTGCGCTGGGCGTAGGAGGCCTTTGCGTCCTGGCCGGCGATGTAGCGCAGCTGGTCCTTGCCGTCGGTGGCGGCCTCGAACACGACCTCGGCGATCTGCTCGGCGGTCGAGTGGTTCGCCGCGCGGGCGGGGTTGGTGAAGGCGGCGAGCGCCTTGGCCATGAGCGGGGCGTACGCCTCGTGCTGCGCGAGGACGAGCGAACGGCTGAGGAAGTCGGTCTTGATGCCGCCGGGGGCCACGGTCTTGACCGCGATGCCGTGCTTGGAGAGCTCGAACGCCAGGCTCTCGGAGAAGCCCTCGAGCGCCCACTTGGTGGCGTGATAGAGCGAGTTGAACGGGTACGCGACATGGCCGCCGATCGACGTGGTCGTGATGAACGTACCGGCCTTGCGCTCGCGGAAGTGCGGCAGGAACGCCTGGGTCGTGCGGATCACGCCGAGCACGTTGGTGTCGAGCTCGCGCACGATCTGGGCGTCGGTCATGCCCTCGAGCGGGCCTGCGAGGGCGTAGCCGGCGTTGTTGAACACGACGTCGACCGGGCCGAGATCGATCGCGCGCGCGGCGATGTCGCGGATCTCCTCGGGGCGGGTGACGTCGAGCGGGAGGAGGGTCACGCCCGGCAGCGCGCCGAGCTCGGTCTCGGCCTCGGGCTTGCGCATCGTGGCGAGGACGCGCCAGCCCTTGGACGCGAAGAGCTTGGCAGTCGCGCGGCCGAGGCCTGTCGAGCTACCGGTGATGAAGATGCATGGGTCCGCCATCGTGCGCCTCCTGGTCGTTGCGGGTCGTTCCTGTGGATTCGCGTGCTTCGGTCATGTTAAGCGAATAGTCATTCGTTTATCACGGATCCTCAAAGCTTCAAGCCGTCCCAGCAGAGGATCGCGATCTGCTCGCGCACGGCGGCGCGCTTGCTCGCGGGGATGCCGGCCAGGGCCCACGACAGCTCGCGCATGGCGCCCTGCAGAAACGCGATCATGATCGGCGTGTCGAGCGGCTTGAGCAGGAGCTCGCGCTTGCCGCGCTCGAGCAGATCGTAGAGCGCCCGTGCGCCCTGCTCCGCCGCATGGCGTGTCTCGGCGGACAGAAAGGTCGAGTGCTTGAGCTGCTCGGTGAACGCGACCTCGGCGCGATGCTCGACGAGATAATCGACGTAGGCGCCCGCCATCCGGAGCAGCCCCGGACGGACCGGAAGGCCGTCGTCGCGAAACACGGCCGCGGCAAGCTCGGACTTGATCGCGAGGTACACGGCGTCGAGGAGCGCCTCCTTGCTCGCGTGATAGACGTAGAGGGTGCCGGTCGCCACGCCGGCGCGGCGCGCGACGGCCTCCATCGACAGGCCGGCGATGCCCAGCTCCTGCACGGTCTCGACCGCGGCCGCGCGGATGTCGCGGGCCTTGGCGGCGTCCTTTCGCTTCACGGCGCTATCATGAATGATCCTTCGTCTATCGCCAAAATCATCGTGACAATCAGTGTGTAGCAATTCGGCCTAGTGGTCCGACCATTGGTCGGCTACGATGAAACGTGGTCGCATTTTCTCGCACGCAGCATCAGACGCTGGTGGCGGTGGCGGAGGCGGCGCTTCCCGCGGGGCGGTTCATTCCGGCGGCCGGGGAAGCGACGGTTCGCAAGGTCGAGGCGTTTCTCGGGCAGGTGCCGTCGGCGCTGCGGCACGGCGTGGGCACGCTGCTGCGCGCGCTGGACGCGGCGTCGTGGCTGGCGGCGCGGCGGCCGTTCGCGCGTGCGGCGACCGCGCAGCGGCTGGCGATCCTCGATCGCTGGCGCACGGGTGACCCGATCCGGCGGCTGCTGCTGCGCGCGCTGGTGAGCCCGCTCAAGATGGCGCACTTCGATGACCCCAAGCTGTATCAGCAGCTGGGCTGTGTCTACGAGTCCGTGCGCGGGCGCGAGACGCGGCCGCCGTACATGAAGCAGCGGGTGCACACGCTCGACCAGGACGTCGCGCTGGAGTGCGACGTGGTGGTGATCGGGACCGGCGCGGGCGGCGCGGTGGTCGGGCGCGAGCTGGCCGAGGCGGGGCTCGCGGTGGTGTTCGTCGAGCAGGGCCGGTACTTCGATCGCAGCGAGTTCTCGGGCCGAGCGTTCGAGATGCAGCAGAAGCTGTACCGGCGGAGCGGCTCGACGTTCTCGCTCGGCAACGTCGGGATCCCGATCCCGCTCGGCCAGACGGTCGGCGGCACGACGACGGTGAACTCCGGGACGTGCCTGCGCGCGCCCGAGCGGGTGCTGGCGAGCTGGCGCGACGAGCTCGGGCTCGACGAGCTGGGGCCCGACCGCATGGGGCCGTACTTCGACCGGGTCGAGTCGGTGCTCGGGGTCGAGGTCGCGCGCGCCGAGCTGCTCGGCGGCAACGGCCGCGTGATCGCGCGCGGCTGCGATGCGCTGGGCTTCACGCGCCACGGGCCGCTGACGCGCAACGCGCCGGCGTGCGATGGCCAGGGCGTGTGCTGCTTCGGCTGCCCGACCGACGCCAAGCGGTCGACGAACGTCAGCTACATCCCGATCGCGCTGCGCGCCGGAGCCGAGCTGTTCCCAGGTGCGCAGGTGACGCGGATCATCGTCGAGGGGGGCCGCGCGCGCGGCGTGGTGGCGCGGACCGAGGACGGCCGCGTGCTGACGGTGCACGCGCGCGCGGTCGTGGTCGCGTGCGGCACGATCATGACGCCGCTGTTGCTGTCTGCACAGGGCCTGGGCGCGGCGTCGGGGCAGCTCGGCAAGAACCTCTCGATCCATCCGTGCTGCGGCGCGCTCGCCGAGTTCGACGAGACGATCCAGGGCTGGAACGGGATCCCGCAGGGCTACGCGATCGACGAGCTGCACGAGGAGGGCATCCTGTTCGAGGGCGCCAGCGTCCCGCTCGAGATGACGATGACGATGACGCCCCTGATCGGGCCCGAGCTGGTGCGGCTGGCCGAGAGCTTCGACCACGTCGCAAGCTTCGGGTTCCTCGTCGAGGATACGTCGCGCGGCTCGGTGCACCAGATCAACGGGCATCCGGTGGTGAAGTACTGGCTGTCCGAGCGCGACGTCTCGCACATCAAGCGCGGGCTCGACGTGCTCGCGCAGATCTTCTTCGCGGCCGGGGCGCGCGTGGTGCACGCGCCGATCGCCGGGTTCGAGCGCCTTCAGCCCGATGACCTGCCGGCGCTGCGGCGCGCGCGGCTGCGGCCGTGGGACCTCGACCTGTCGGCGTATCACCCGCTCGGCACGGCGCGCATGGGGCGCGACCCGGCGAGCTCGGTGATCGATGCCGACCACCGGATGCACGACATCGAGGCGCTGTACGTCGTCGACGGCGCGGCGGTGCCGACGTCGCTCGGGGTGAATCCGCAGGTGACGATCATGGCGATGGCGACGCGCGCGGCGGAGCGGATCGCGCACGCGCTGAGCTGAGCCACCCGCCGCCTACAGCCCGCCCACAGCCCGCCTACAGATCGATGCGCTCGATCCAGGTGGCGGCGGCGCCGCGCGGGAACCGCACGTCGGCGAGCACGTCGTGGACGCAGCTCGAGGTCGCCGACGGCAGGTCGGTATCGATGACGTTGAGGGCGCCGACCGCGCCCTGGGCGTCGACCGCGATCTCGATCTTGACGTAGGTGTCGGTCAGGCCCGCCTTGGCGATCGAGCGCGTGCAGCGGCCGAGCCGCAGGCGGTCGATGCCCCCGCGGAGCTGGCGCTTGCGCTCGGTGATGCCGTTGGTGGGCGGCGGCTCGGCGGGGACGTCGATGCGCGCGCCGCGCGGGGTGGCGGTGACGTCGATCCAGCCGGCGCGGCGGAACCGGCCCGCGCCGTCGGCGGCCTCGACGGTGTGGCGGCCCGGCATCACGCGGACGCGGAGCGGCGCGAGGCCGAGCTCGACACCATCGACCCGCACGTCGCGGCGGCCCGAGGTCGCGACCTCGAGGGGCGCCGAGCTCTGGACGAGCGTGGCCGGGTCCCACATCGGCAGGGTCAGCGGCGTGGCCTGGGCGAGCGCCGCGGTCTCCTCGCTCGACAGCGCGACGACGTGCTGGCTCGAGACCGGGCTGCCCTTGGCGACGTGGATGCGACGCGCAGCGCCGACCTCGACACGCGCGGTGTCGTCGCTGACGGCGACCAGGCCGTGGCGGCACGCGACGCTGGTGGCCCCGCCGTCGTGGGTGACGCGGAACTGGGTGCCGCGGACCTCGACGGTCTGATCGCCCGCGTGGACGAGAAAGCGCTGGCCCTCGCCGCGCGCGGCGACCGAGATGTCGACCGTGCCGTCGACGGCGAGCTCGATGACCTGGCTGTCGAACCGGCGCAGCTCGATGGTCGAGCGCGCGCCGAGCGCGAATGCGCTCCGGTCGCCGAACTGGATATCGACGCGGCCGTCGGCGGTCGCGATCCGGCTGCCCTTGCCGAGGGGGCGCGCGAACAGGTCGCCCGGGCGAACTCCGTCGACCATGACATCGCCCGACGCGCGGCTGACCAACCCGACCAGCTCGGTGGCCTGGGGCAGCGGCGGCGCGGCGTGGGTCTCGCGCCGCACCAGCGGCTGGGCGACCGGCGCCGGCTCGCGGACGTCGCCTGTGACCGCGCCGAGCGCCAGGCCCGCGGCGAGTGCAGCGGCGAGCCAGACGTAGGCCGGGCGGCGGCCGCGAAGCGCGGCGCGGCGTTCGGTGGACACCGACCAGTGCACCTTGGCGCGGATCGCGTCCCACGAGACCTCGGGCACCGACTGCGTGCGGATCGCCACGAAGCTATCGCTCGCGCGCGTCACGCGCTGGCGGACGCGCTGACAGGCGCGGCAGCGCTTGGCGTGGCGCTCCATCTCCACGCGCTCGGCTTCCTCTACCCGACCTGCCCACAGATCGGCCCAGCGGTGAGGCGCCACGTGCGCACTCACGGCTCCTCTCCTTCCTCCTCTGCTTGCGTCGGCGCTGCCGGCGGGTCCTCGCCGGCGATCAGCCGGTAGAACTCGCGGCGCGCATAGAACAACCGGGTCCGCACCGTGACCGGGTTAGAGTCGACGAGATACGCGATCTCCTTGAGATCGAGGCCCTCGATCTCGTGGAGGTAGAGCACGATGCGCTTCTTGGGCGCGAGCAACTCGAGGGCCTTGTAGACCCGGTCCTGCTCCTGGCGGCGCTCGAGGGTGCGGTCCGGCGTCTCGGGCCGCTCGGTGAGGCTCGGGTCGGCGGAGGTCGCGTCGAGGTCGGCCACGCCGATCGCCGCCGGGCGGCGCTTGCGCGTGCGGATCTTGCCGAGCGCGACGTTGACGCAGATCCGGTAGAGCCACGTCGAGAGCCGCGCGTCGCCACGGAACCGATCGAGCCCGCGGAACGCGATGACGAACACCTCCTGGACGAGGTCGTCGAGGTCGCTGCGATCGCCGAGGACGCGATAGAGGTTACCGGCGATCTGGCGGCGGAACCGGTGATAGAGCTCGTCGTGCGCCGAGCGATCCTCGGCCTTGCAGCGCGCGATCAGATCCGCCTCATCGGCCGGTCCAAGCGTCGGCAGAGAGCCGGTCTCGCGCTTCACTCTTACAAGCATAACGTGCGAAGGCATAAGTGACCCGCGCATCGCGCGACGTTCAAAGGTGAGGCGTCTTACGCAGGCGCCCGCCTTCCGGTCAGCGCCGCGTAGGCAACACGCTGAAATCGAGGTCGTGACCCAGTGCGCAACGCATCGCTTCCTCGTCGCCGGCGGCCTCGAACCCACATGTCGCTTCGTCGCCGGCGCTCGCTTGCTTGCCCTGGTTCGGCAGCGCGAGGACCACGCGATCGCCCGCGATGCGCCACGTGCCCTTGAAGCTGGTGTCGTAGACGGCGCCCTCGCACGAGGTCTTCACGCGCAGCTTGAAGCTGCGGTCGCGCGTCGCGGTGAAGCGGACCTCGGGCTTGTCGCAGCTGGTGCCGGTCTGCTCCCAGCCGCCGCCGAAGCCCATGAGGCGCTCGTAGGTGGTCGCCGGCTTGCGGTCGAGGCCGACGGTGGTGCGGAACTTGGGGTCGGCGCGTAGCGCCTGGAAGGCCGGGTGAAAGCGCGCCTCGACGAGCCACTCGATCGCATCGGCGCGGTGGGAGGCCGCGAGCGTGGCGAGCGCAGCGAGCGCCTCGGCGTTGTGCTTGGCGGCGAGCTCCGCGGCGGCGAGCTGGAACAGCGCCTCGGAGTGCGCGGCGTCGACGGCGAGGACGGCTTTCCACGCCGCGAGGCTCTTGGCCTTGCCGGCGGCGCGCGCGTCGGCGGCGGCCTTGGCGATCCTGGGGTCGTCGGGCGGCGCGGCGGCATCGGGGCGCGCCGTGTCAGGGCTCGCATCGGGGTCCTTGGGCGGCGTGGCGTCCTTGGGCGGCGTGGCGTCCTTGACCGAGGTCTGGTTCTGCCCGAGGTCGAACGCCACGATGTCGGTGACCTCCTTGCCGGCGCGCCGAACGGTGTACGCGACGGCGACGCGATCGTCGTACTGGCTGGCGTAGGTCTCGACGATCTTCACGATCGGATCGGGCGCGCTCCAGGTGACGGCGACGCCGCCCGCCTTGCGGCTGACGGTGATCGTCCGGCCGGCAGCCTGGGCGACGAACGACGCGCGCGCGCCGCTCTGGACGATCGGCGGCTTGATCGACAGGTGCGCGATGACGTCGGCCGCCGCCTTCTTGCAAGCCGGGGCGCCGGTCGCCGCGCTGCTGGCGACCAGGAGCGGCGTGCACACGCGGTCCTGGTTGACGAGGTAGGGCCGGTCGACACCCGAGAATCCGCTGAACGTATCGGCGCGGGCCGTCGCGACAGCGCACAGGGTGAGCGGCAGGGCGATCGCGAGGCGTCGCATCGTCATGTCGACGTGATAGCGCGACTTCGATTCACGCGCTCACCGATCGACAGGGGCGCGCCCGGGCCCGCTGCGCCACGGTGCGCGAAATCGGGTACCTTTGGCGCGTGCGTGGAGTTTTGACCCGGGCCAGCGCAGCGATCGACCGCGGGGTGGTCCGCTTCATGGAGCGCCGGATGGCGCCGCGGCGCGCGCGGCTCGATCTCGACGACGTTCGCGCGCGGCTGATCGAGGTCGCGGCGGCGTACGGCGAGGGCACGCTCGGCCACCCGAGCCGGTTCTTCCCGGCGCCGGGCGAGCCGGTGGTGACGATGAGCCACGTCGGCGACGGGCCGCTCGGCACGCACGTGGTCGACCTGCGCTATCCGTCGGACTACGAGCCGTTCGTGCCGGCCGCGCGCGAGCTGCACCTGCGCGTGCCGGAGAACCTGACGTCGTATGCGCGATGGTGGACGTCGGAGCGCGGCCGCCCGACGATCGTGCTGCTGCACGGCTGGGGCGGCGGCAACCACTGGGTCACCGAGCGCACGTTCGCGGTGTCGTACTGGCTGCGCCATGGCTATGACGTCGCGGCGTTCGTGCTGCCGTTTCATGGCGAGCGCGCGCCGGGCAGCCACCCGATGCGCTCGGGCGCGCTGTTCCCGAGCCCCAACCCGCTGCGCACCAACGAGGCGTTCGGGCAGGCGATCTTCGATCTGCGCGGGCTGTCGCGCTTCCTGCGCGGCCGGGGCGCACCGGTGGTCGGCGCGCTCGGCATGAGCCTGGGCGGCTACACCACGGCGCTGTGGGCGAGCGTGGCCGGGCCCGGCGACGAGGGCGGCATCGACTTCGCGGTCGCGATGATCCCGGCGGTGTCGTTCGCCCGCCTGATGTGGCGGCACGGCGAGCACAGCCCGGAGCGCATTCGCGCTGCGCGGGCCGGGGTCACCGAGGACTTGCTCGTCGATGCGTTCGCGGTGCACACGCCGACGACGCGGCCGGCGCGGCTGGCGCGCGAGCGACTGTTCGTGATCGCGGGGCGCGGCGACCGGATCACGCCGCCGGACCACGCCGAGGCCCTCGCGGCGCACTGGGGGGTCGACGTGCGCTGGTTCGACGGCGGGCACCTCGCGCAGCTCGGGCGCGGCGACCCGATCCGCGACGTTCGGCGCGAGCTGGGGCGGCTCGGGCTGTCGGGCGCGTTCAGGGCGCCCCGGCGATGAGGCCGCCGATCGCCGAGGTGATAGCCACCGGGCCGCTGCTGCTCGACGGCGCGATGGGCTCCTTGCTCTACGAGCGCGGGGTCTTGCACACGCGCAGCTACGACGAGCTCAACCTCTCGCAGCCCGAGCTGATCCGCACCGTGCATCGCGACTACGTGGTCGCGGGCGCCGAGCTGATCGAGACCAACACGTTCGGCGCCAACCGGATCGCGCTCGCGCGCCACGGGCTCGCCGACCAGGCGCAGGCGATCAACCGCGCCGGGGTCGAGCTGGCGCGCTCGGCGGCGGGCGACCGGGCGTACATCGGCGGCGCGGTGGGCCCGAGCGGCGTCAACCACGGCATCGCGAGCACCTCGGAGCGCAAGCGCGCGCGGCAGGCGCTCGCCGAGCAGATCGACACGCTCGTGCTGGCCGGGGTCGACGCGATCATCCTCGAGACCTTCACGTCGATCCTCGAGCTCGAGGCGGCGATCGACATCGCCAAGGAGCGCGGGCCGCGCGTGCCGGTGTTCGCGATGATGGTGTTCGGCGCCGACCTCAAGAGCGACGGCGGGCTCGGGCCGGCCGAGATCGCGGACCGGCTGGTCGCGGCGGGCGCCGACGTGGTCGGCGGCAACTGCGGCATCGGGCCGTCGGAGCTGTACCAGATCACCGTCGGCATGGTGGGGCGCGGCAAGCCGGTGATCGCGCAGCCCAACGCCGGGCTGCCGGCCTCCGTCGAGGGCCGCACGCTGTACGTCGCCAACCCCGAGCACTTCGGCGTGTTCGCGCGGCGCATGCTCAAGAGCGGTGTGCGGCTGGTCGGCGGCTGCTGCGGCACGACGCCCGAGCACACGCGCGCGATGCTGGGCGCGGTGCGCATGCTGCGCGGCGAGAAGCTCGACGAGCGCATGCCCGCGACCACGGGCAGCGGGCAGATCCAGCTCTCGGCCGCGCCACCGCCGCCGGCCCGGGCGCCGATCGCCGAGCGCAGTCGCCTGGGCGCCCGGCTGGCGCGCGGCGACTTCATGGTCTCCGTCGAGCTGACCGCGCCGCCGGGCAGCGATCTGACCAAGACCAAGCAGCAGGTCGCCGACCTGTTGCGCGGCGGGGTCGACGTCGTGAACATCGCCGACGGGCCGCGGGCCTCGGCGCGCATGGCCAACATCGCCGCTTGCGCGCGGCTCGCGGCCGAGACCGCGGTCGAGCCGATCCTCCACGTCTGCGCGCGCGACCGCAGCTTCCTCGGCCTCATCGCGCACTTGCTGGGCGCCCAGGCCCTGGGCCTGCGCAACCTGGTCATCATCACGGGCGATCCGCCGAAGATGGGCGACTACCCGTTCTCGACGCCGGTCTACGACGTGGACTCGGTCGGCCTCCTGCGCATCGCGGCCGGGCTCAACGCCGGCGTCGACCCGGCGGGCAAGGAGTGCGAGCCGACGTCGTTCGTGCTGGCGACCGGCGCCGAGCCGTCGGCGCACGACCGCGACCGCGAGCTGCGCCGCCTCGAGGACAAGAAGGCCGCGGGCGCCGAGCTCATCATGACCCAGCCGGTGTACGACCCGCGCACGCTCGACCGCTTTCTCGACGACGTGGGCCCGCTCGGGCTGCCGGTCATGGTCGGCATCCTGCCGCTGGCGTCGCACCGCAACGCCGAGTTCCTGCACAACGAGGTCCCGGGCATGGGCGTTCCGACGGAGTATCGCGAGCGCATGGCCAAGGTCGGCGGCGGACCCGCGGCGCGCGCCGAGGGCATCCGCATCGCGCAGGAGGCGCTCGCCGCGGTCAAGCAGCGCGTCCAGGGCGTCTACGTGATGCCGCCGTTCAACCGCGTCGAGAGCGCGCTCGCGGTGCTCGAGGTCGCGCGCGACCGCTGGCAGCCGAGGTCGCGCCAATGACCCTCACCTTCGACGAGGCCCGCGCGCTCCACGCCGAGTGCTGCGTGCTCGACCTCCACGCCGACACCGCCAAGCTGATGGACAAGCTCGGCTACGACCTCGCCGAGCGCCACGAGCGCCCGATGCCGCGGCGGGTGAACCTGTTCGGCCACGTCGATCTGCCGCGCCTGCGCGAGGGCGGCGTGGCGGGCCAGTTCTTCAGCTTCTGGACCACGCCCTACCCCGAGCGCGGCTGTGCGCGCAGCGTCGCCGACCAGCTCGATGCGCTCGACGCCGCGATGGCCAAGCATCCGACCGAGCTGGCCTGGACGCGCAC
>DATIPJ010000835.1:0-3930 GCA_035472155.1 Kofleriaceae bacterium | reverse complement strand
CGCCGGCTGCGGTCGCGTGCTCGCTCGAGAACCCCGAGAGCTGCGAGGCGTGCCAGTGACCCGCCTGCTGGATCCCGGGATGCGGCTGACGCTGCGGCCGATGGCGTACCCGGCGTTCTACGAGATGTATCGCGCGGCGATCAAGAACACGTGGACGGTCGACGAGGTCGACTTCGCCACCGACGTGGCCGACCTCGCGCGCATGACGCCGGCCGAGCGACACCTCGTGCATCGCCTGGTCGCGTTCTTCGCCACCGGCGACTCGATCGTGGCCAATAACCTGGTGTTGAACCTGTATCGCCACATCAATGCGCCCGAGGCGCGGATGTATCTATCGCGCCAGCTCTACGAGGAGGCGCTTCACGTCCAGTTCTACCTGACCTTGCTCGATACGTATGTCGCCGATCCGCTCGAGCGCCAGCGCGCGTTCGCCGCGGTCGAGACCATCCCGTCGATCCGCGCCAAGGCCGAGTTCTGCATGCGCTGGACCGATTCGGTCCGCCAGCTCGATGAGCTGCGCACGCCCGGCGATCGCCGCCGGTTCCTCGGCAACCTGATCGCGTTCGCGGCGTGCGTCGAGGGCCTGTTCTTCTTCGCCGCATTCGCCTACGTGTACTTCCTGCGCTCGCGCGGGCGGCTGCACGGGCTGGCCGCGGGCACGAGCTGGGTGTTCCGCGACGAGAGCGCGCACATGGCGTTCGCGTTCGAGGTCATCCAGACCGTGCGGCGCGAGGAGCCCGCGCTGTTTGACGGCGACCTCGAGCGCGATGTCCGCGCGATGCTCGACGAGGCGATCGCTTGCGAGGCGCAGTTCGCCGAGGACCTGCTCGGCGGCGGCGTCGCGGGCCTGTCGCCCCGAGACGTCCGTACGTACCTCGAGTACGTCGCCGACCAGCGGCTCGCGATGCTCGGCATGCCCGCGCGCTATGGCGCGAAGAACCCGTTCAGCTTCCTCGACCTGCAGGACGTGCAAGAGGTCACCAACTTCTTCGAGCGCCGGGTCTCGGCCTACCAGGTCGGCGTCGCCGGCGAGTTCACGCTCGACGCTGCGTTCTGACCGTTCGGTGCAGACCGAACTGTCGGTGCTGCATGCTGCGCGCATGATCACCTGCTGCATTCGATACGTGCTCGATCCGTTCCAGCGCGATGCATTCGAGACCTACGCGCGCAACTGGGCCACCATCATCCCGCGCTGCGGCGGCGACCTCGTCGGCTACTTCCTGCCTCACGAGGGCACCAACAACATCGCGCTCGCGATGATCTCGTTCGCGAGCCTGGACGCCTACGAGGCCTACCGCGCCCGGCTGCGCGAGGACCCCGAGGGCGCGGCGAACTTCCGGTTCGCCCAGGAGCGCCGGTTCATCCTGTCCGAAGAGCGGACGTTCCTGCGCCCGGTCGGAGGATAGTCACGACCCGCACGGGCGGCGAGCGCCGGGAGTTGCTACACGTGTGTGCGGATGACCCAAGTTTCAGTCGGTCGAGACCAGATCGCCGCCACCGAGCCGGTGATCCGTCCCCATATCCGGCGCACGCCGGTCGTCGAGGTCCGCGGCAGCGACTTCGGCCTGCCCGGCGTGACGCTGATCTTCAAGCTCGAGCTGCTCCAGCAGGCGGGCTCGTTCAAGGCGCGCGGCGCGTTCGCGAATCTGTTGCTGCGCCCGGTGCCGCCGGCCGGGGTCGTCGCGGCCTCGGGCGGCAATCACGGCGCGGCCGTCGCGCACGCCGCGCGCGAGCTCGGCATCCCCGCGCGGATCTACGTGCCGACGATCTCCACGCCGGCCAAGATCGAGCGCATCCGGGCGACCGGCGCCGAGCTGGTCGTGATCGGCGAGCGCTACGCCGATGCGCTCGCCGAGAGCGAGGCCTGGGCCGCGTCGTCGGGTGCGCTCCGCGTGCACGCCTTCGATCAGGACGAGACGCTGATGGGCGCCGGCACGCTCGGCCTCGAGCTCGAGGAACAGATCGGCCTGCCCGACGCAGTGATCGCCGCGGTCGGTGGCGGCGGCCTGATCGGCGGGATCGCCGCGTGGTTCAGCGGCCGCACGCGCGTGATCGGCGTCGAGCCGGAGCTCGCACCGACGCTGGCGCGCGCGCTCGCGGCGGGCAAGCCCGTCGATGCGCCGGCCGGCGGCATCGCGGCCGACTCGCTCGCGCCGCGCCAGATCGGCGAGCGCATGTTCCCGATCGCCCAGCGCTACATCGAATCGGTGCTGGTGACCGACGATGCGATCGTCGCCGCGCAACGGGCGCTGTGGGCCACGCTGCGCGTGGCGGCCGAACCGGGGGGCGCGACGAGCCTGGCGTCGCTGCTGTCGCGCCGCTTCGAGCCGGCTCCCGGATCGCGGATCGCGATCGTCATCAGCGGGGGCAATACATCCGCTGTGAGCTTCTAGCAGGTGCAGCAACGCGTCGCGTCACCTGTAGTCGCCGTTGTGACAGCGACTTCGTTTCACAAGTTGCGTCGCGGTCAGCGCATCAGGTGATCGCAATGTGACGTACTACGCAATCCGGCCCATCAAATCGACGAAGATGTGATGGAGTGTGTGCGGAACTTGTCCCGCGCGGCCGCCACCTTGGCTACGTTCGGGGCGTGAAGGTCCTGGGCCTCACCGCGCTCCTCGCGGCCTGCAACTTCCAGTCGACCCGCGACCCGTCCGCCGAGGTCGACGCGAGCCCGAGCAGCCCTGGGGCGGACGCCGCGGTCGATACCGCCCAGTCGCCGGATGCCGCGACGCCGATGCTCGACGCGCAGAATTGTTTCGGCGTCGGCATCGTGAAGGTCTGCCTCCAGGTGCAGGTCCCCGCCACGATCAACCTGCCCGGGGTGATGAACCCGATCGACACCACGGCGAGCGCGAACTGCGACCAGGTGGTGGCGCAGCAAGGCGGGCCAGCGCTGTGCGTGATCGCCGCGACCAACGTGACGGTCACCGGCGGGATGATCGCGACCGGTACGCGCCCGCTGGTGGTGGTCGCGACCGATTCGATCACCGTGAACAGCAACGCGAGGATCGATGTCTCGAGCATCACCGGCCAGGGCTCGCGGCGCGGCGCCGGCGCCAACCCCACCGAGTGCTCGCGCTCCGACAAGGGCAGGAACGATACGGGCGGCGCCGGCGGTGGTGGGGGCGGAAGCTTTGGCACCGTCGGCGGCAAGGGCGGCACGGGCGATCTCAACAACAGCGATCCGCCGGGGACCCCGGCGACCGGCGGCAACCCCGGCGCGGCGGCCTCCGGCGTCACCGTGCTGCGCGGCGGATGCATCGGTGGTGCGGGGGGCGAGGGCGACGGTTCCCCCGGCGGCGCGGCCGGCGATGGCGGCGGCGCGATCTACCTGATCGCCGGCAACCGCATCACGATCAACGGCGACATCTTCGCGTCGGGCGGCGGCGGCCGCGTGACCGCAGCCCCCGGCGGCCGGCAGGAGGGCGGCGGCGGCGGCGGGTCGGGCGGCATGATCGTCCTCGACGCGCCGACGCTCCAGGTCCAGGGCCGCGTGGCCGCCAACGGCGGCGCGGGCGGCGGCGGAGGAGGCGGCGTCGGTGGCACGTCCGGCGGCGACGGCAGCACGCTGTTGTGGAACCAGCGCGCGAACGCGGGCGTCGGCGATCCGGTTCCACCGCCCAACGGCCCCGCGGGCAACGGCGCGCAGGGGACCACGGCCGGCGTCACGATCAATCTCGACGGCAACGGCTCGGATCTGGGCGCCGGCGGCGGCGCAGGCGGCCTCGGCGTCATCTGGACCTACGGCACGCTGAGCGGCGGGGCGCAGATGTCGCCGGCGCCGAACCAGCGTTGAGCGATCACCGCGCTTGATCGTTTGATCGATCGGCGTCGCCACCGCGGCGGCAACTCCACATGATCGCTGGTGGGTCTGTGTGGCATTGCGGTTGCTGTGGTGTCTCCTCGCACCACTTCTACTTCCAGTAC
>DATIPJ010000834.1:0-3937 GCA_035472155.1 Kofleriaceae bacterium | reverse complement strand
GGTAGTAGCCGCCCTTGCCATGCGTCCACAACCCCTGCAGCGGCGTGGTGCGATATCGCTCGTCCGGCGATCGAGACGCCTGGAACTCGTCGATCCCGATCTCCGCGCCCGTGTGCATGTTCCAGCCGGGCTCGGTGTAGAGCGGCGGCACGTGGCAGCTGGCGCACTTCGCCTTGTTCTCGAACAGCGTCTTGCCGCGCCCCGCCGCCGTGGCGTCGAAGCTGCCCGCCGGTGGCGTCGGCGCCGGGATCGAGAGCTGGTACAGCTGGAGCGCCGCGAGCTTGGGCGTGATGCGGTCCTCGCCCGGCGGCGTGCTCACGTGGCCGAAGCCGTTCGCCGCGGCGACCGGGAACCGCGTGGCGTCGTCGAGCCGCGGGTCATAGAACGTGCCCTTGCCGTGCATCTCGAGGTTGGCCACAAACGCATTCCAGTGGCTGACGCCGCCCCAGCCGGTCCACGTGTGGAGGTTGACGCCGGCCAATCCAAACGCGGGCGGGATCAGCGTCGGGTGCACCTTGCCGTCGGTGCCGAGCGCCTTGCCGTCGACGATCAGCGCCGCGTCGAACATCCCCGGGCCCCACATGCCGAGCACCGTGCGCACCGTGGCCTGATCCACGCCGAGCAGGGTCGCCACCGGCGACAGATCCGGCGCGAGCGCGATGATCGCGCCGACGTTGAGATCGCGGTTGGGCCAGCCATCCAGCCGATGCCCGATCCCCGGCGTCAGCGAGTCGTCGACCGTCGAGTGGCACAGCGCGCACTGGATCCCCATCGAGGTCAGCTTGCCGCTGCCGTCGAAGATGCCGGTCACGCCGACCACGGCATTGGCCTTGAGCAGCACCAGCGTCGTCGCGGCATCATCGAGGTTGACCTGGCCCTGGGTCAGCGCGGTGACCGTCTCCGCCGGCAGGGCGTCGACGTCGACCTTGAGCCCGACGCCGAGCGCGACCTTCGGGGTGACTCCCGTGCCGACTCCGCCGTTCGCAGCACCTGCGACCGCCTGATGGAGCCGCAGGCTGGTACCCCAGAACGCCTCGTCGCCGAACGTGTCGAACCGGAATGTCTTGCGTCCCTCGTCGATCATCGCGCTCGCGAAGTCCTTCACCGGATCAGGGACGGCGGCCGCTCCGTCGGTCGGCGGCGGCGTGGCATCGGTCGGGCGCTCGCGGCCGTTGTCGTTACAGCCGAGCGCGCACGAGAGTGATAATGCAATTAGGGAATAGCGCATGGCGGGCTCCTCGAAGATCAGTTTCTGTCACTGTCGATACTTCTCTATGGAGAACTACCGGTCGTGAAAAGTTGCGTGAGACGTGTCGATTGACATCGACGCTCAGTGGGCTCGACGCGCGGTGCGTGCACGGCGCGCAGTACGTGCTCCGGGGCCACTGCGTACTTTGCAGTGCGCTGCAGATTTGCGCATCCCTGCGGCGATTGCCTGTAACGAAATCCGCTCGTTGATACTCAGACGATAGCGACATGGCGATAAACCGGTGGTCGTCGAGCACTGCCAGCCGGTACGAGGTCGTCGAGCACTGCCGGTGGGCGCGCGGCACGACGAGCGCGCGATCCATGTGACACGTCAACGCGAAGCGTGTCCGCGTCCTCACCGTCGCTGGTGCGTGCACCGGCGCAGGCGCGGCGGAGGCGCGGCGGAGGCGCGGCGGAGGGCGCGGAGGCGTAGACGATACGCGGCGAGTCCCAGCCCCGGGGCGGGTGATCCGCTACACTGCGAAGCCATGCCGGTGTTCCGGCTCGATGATCGCCTCGTGTTTCCGCCGGTGCACCTCGCCGAAGACGGCCTGCTCGCGCTCGGCGGGGACCTGCGGCCGGAGCGCCTGCTGCTCGGCTACACGCAGGGCATCTTTCCCTGGTACGCCGAGAACCTGCCCATCCTGTGGCACTCGCCGGATCCGCGGATGATCATGACCACCGGCGACCTGATCGTGCAGCGCAGCCTGCGCAAGGCGATCCGGCGCAAGCCGTACGAGCTGACGATGGATCGCGCGTTTCGCCAGGTCCTCGACGGCTGCGCATCATCGCCGCGCCCCGGGCAGACCGGCACGTGGCTGATCCCGGAGATGGTCGAGGCCTACACGCGGCTGTTCGACCTCGGGTTCGCGCACTCGATCGAAGCGTGGCGCGGCGACGAGCTGGTCGGCGGCCTGTACGGCGTGTCGCTCGGGGCGGCGTTCTTCGGCGAGTCGATGTTCACGCGCGCGCCCGATGCGTCGAAGATCGCGTACGTCGCGTGCGTGCGGCAGCTCACGGCGTGGAGCATCGGGCTGATCGACTGCCAGGTCCACACCGATCACCTCGAGCGATTCGGCGCGTACGAGGTGCCGCGCGCGCGTTACCTCGAGCTGTTGCGCATCGCGCTCGACGAGCCGACGCGCCGCGGGCGCTGGGCGTTCGATCTCGATCTCGACGAGCTCGATCGCGAGCCGACCTCGGCGCCGTGAGCGATGTGCGTCAGCCCGACGCGCGGCGGATCACCGCGGCGGCGACGACCGGGGCCAGTGCCTCGGCGAGCGCGAGCGCGAGGCGGCCGAGCCCGAGCGGCCCGATGCGCTCCCACAGCGCGGCATGGACAGCCAGCCCGTCGGCCTGCTCGCGCGCGGCGCGGGCGCCGAGGTCGGCCCAGCGCAGCGGCTGGTCGGCGAGCAGCGCGCGCGCATCGTCGGCGAGCACCGGCGGGAGCGCCTCGGCGACCAGCTGGCCGATCGCGGCGCGCAGGGCGAGCGGAAACTCGCGACCGATCACCGCGCTCTCGCACGCGGGGAGCGGATGCGGCCCGTCGGCGAGCGAGCCATCCGGTGCCAGCGTGGCGACCCGCGCATAGGGCGCATCGCCGAACCAGATCTCGCAGCGCTGCTCGACCAGGCGCGCCGGTGAGCCACCCGGCTCGTAGGCGATGCCGTCGAGGACCGCGCGCTCGATGCCATCGCGCAGCTCGACGAAGCCGTTCGCGATCGCGAGCCGCTCGTGCGGCGCGGGCGCGAAGTCGATCGCGATCGGATCGCGGGCGACCCGGAGCGCGCGGGCCATCGCATCGGCGGTGAACGCGGCCTCGCTCGCGCCGCACCGAAACGAGCGCGACAGCGTCCGCCACAGCGCCGCCGTCGGATACGGCCCTGCATAGCGCAGGCTCGCCACGCCCGCGCGCTCGGCGAGCACGGCGATCGCATTCAGGATCGCTGCGCCCGCGCCCAGCGGCAGCCGGCCCGGCTCGGCGATCGCGGGGATCTCCATCGGACGCGCCCACGCGAGCGCGGTCATCGCGGTGGTGCCTCCAGCGTCGCCTCCGGCGTACACGATCGCGTGCGCATCGCCGAGCAGCGGATGTGCGACGACCGCGCCATCGACGACCGCGCCGGGCACCTCGAGGCGAACGAGTGCACCGGAAGCGCTCCATTGCAGCGCTGCCCAAACTGCGCCGCTGCGATCGATGATGCGCGTGAGGAGGCCTGCGTGGGCTTCGTAGACCGTGTCGTGCACGTGCGAAACCTAACAGCATTTCGTGTAGTTGGTCCTTTCACTTCCGGCGGCGGTTTGGCAATGTGGCGCCCGTCCATGAAGCTAGGCATCGTCAACGAGACTTCGCCCGGGGAGCGGCGGGTCGCGGCATCACCGGCGGTCGTCGCGAAATGGGTGAAGGGCGGCTGGGAGGTCTGTGTCGAGCGCGGCGCCGGTGCAAACGCGAGCTATCCCGACGCGCAATACGAGGCCGCCAGCGCGGCGATCGTCGATCGCGCCGCCGCGTGGCAGGCCGACATCGTGCTCAAGCTGCGCCCGCCGGTGGTCCACGCCGACGGGTCGTGCGAGACCGATCAGATGCGCGACGGCGGAACGCTGATCTCGTACATCCAGCCGGCGGAGAATCCGCAGCTGCTCGAGAAGCTCGCCGCGAAGAAGCTCACCGTGCTCGCGATAGACCAGG
>DATIPJ010000833.1:0-8650 GCA_035472155.1 Kofleriaceae bacterium | reverse complement strand
GCACGACGATGCGAGGCGAGCCTCCTGCTCGAGCCGCTGCACGATCGCCTCGAACTCCTCGGACAGCTCGGGGCGCAGCGCGCGCGGCGGCCGTGGCTCCTCGTTGAGCACCTGCGAGATCACGCTCAGATAGTTGTTGCCGATGAACGGCACGCGCCCGGTCGAGGCCTCGTACATGATCACGCCGAGCGCGTAGATATCGACCCGCGCGTCGAGCTCGTCGTCGCCGCGCGCCTGCTCGGGCGACATGTAGAGCGGCGTGCCGAGCACCATGCCGGTCTGGGTCAGCCGCGGCTGCTCCTCGGCCTCGTCGCTCGCCCGCAGCGACTTCGAGATGCCGAAGTCCACGACCTTGACGAAGTCCCGGTCCTTGCGGCGCAGGAGGAACAGGTTCTCCGGCTTGATGTCGCGGTGCACGATGCCCTTGGCATGCGCGGCGACGAGCGCCGATGCGGCCTGCGCGATGATCCGGAGGATGCGCTGCTCGGGCAGCTGGGTGTCGCGCGCCAGCTTCTCGGCGAGCGATTCGCCCTCGAGGTACTCCATGACGACGAACGTGCGGCCGTCGTCGGTGGTCCCGAAGTCGGTGATATCGATGATGTGCTCGTTCTGGCACGACGATGCGAGGCGAGCCTCCTGCTCGAGCCGCTGCACGATCGCCTCGCGGCGCGCGTACTTCTCGAGCAGGACCTTCACCGCGACGCGCTTGCCGATCAGCGTGTGGGTCGCCTCGTAGACGGCGCCCATCCCACCCTGGCCGACCTTTCGGGTCACCAGATAGCGGCCCGATAGGGTCACACCGACGAGCTCGGCGAGCGAACGGCCTGGTGCCGCGGGAGCGGGCGCCGCCGTGTCGCCGAGCGAGGTCGGTGCATCGTTCGACGGCGTGGGCTGCGAGCCGTCGGCGACTGCCGTATCGTGCGCCCCCAGGATCTTGGAATCGCTCTCGGGGTCGAGCGAGCGTACAACGATCCTCTGTGGGGTATCGGCTGCAGGCCGCCCCGGCTGGGTACCGCCGTCTGGCTTACCGCCCGAACCTGAGGACATCGCTGTCTTAATCGATCCTAGGGGGGCGACCTCGCCGAGTCAAACCATCCCGGGCCCGGACGGCAGCGGAGCCCTCGGGGTAGCGGAGGCCCCCCTGCGGATGCTTGATTTGCCGTCGATGGCGGGCTATGAGGCCGCAAGAAAAGGAGACTTCGTGGCGAATCATAAAGTGGCCGATCTGAAGCTTGCCGACGCCGGGCGCTTGCGCATCGACTGGGCGGAAACCCGTATGCCGGTTCTGATGGCGCTTCGCGAGAAGGGCAAGAAGGACAAGCCGCTCCGCGGGATGAAGGTGGCCGGGTGCCTCCATGTGACCAAGGAGACCGCGGTCCTGATCCGCACGATCCAGGCCGCCGGGGCCGAGGTCAGCTGGTCGGGCTGCAACCCGCTGTCGACCAACGACGAGGTCGCCGCCGCGCTCGCCGCGGACGGCGTCTCGATCTACGCGTGGCACGGGCTGTCGACCGACGAGTTCTACTGGTGCATCGAGCGCTCGCTCGACTTCAAGCCGACGCTGACGCTCGACGACGGCGCCGATCTGATCTTCACCGTGCACCACAAGCACCCCGAGCTCGTGAAGGACATCATCGGCGGCACCGAGGAGACCACCACGGGCGTGCACCGCCTGCGCGCGATGGCCGACGCCGGCAAGCTGCTCTACCCGGTGATCGCGGTCAACGACAGCGAGACCAAGTGGGACTTCGACAACGTGTACGGCACGGGGCAGTCGTCGCTCGACGGCGTGCTGCGCGCGACCTCGATCCTGATCGCGGGCAAGACGGTCGTCACCGGCGGCTATGGCCACTGTGGGCGCGGCGTGGCCGAGCGCGCGCGCGGCCTCGGCGCCAGCGTGATCGCCACCGAGATCAAGGCGACCCAGGCGCTCAAGGCGATCCTCGAGGGCCACCGCGTGATGCCGATGGACGATGCCGCGCGGCTGGGCGACATCTTCATCACCGCGACCGGCATGAAGGACGTGCTGGTCGGCCGCCACTTCGACGTCATGAAGGACGGCGCGGTCGTGTGCAACACCGGCCACTACGACTGCGAGATCAACCTCAAGGAGCTCGAGGCGCGGTCCAAGGCCCGTCGCACCGTGCGGCCCAACTGCGAGGAGTTCACGACGAAGGACGGCCGCCGGATCTACGTCCTGGCGCAGGGCCGCCTGGTCAACCTCGCCGCGGCCGAGGGCCACCCGAGCGAGGTGATGGACATGTCGTTCGCCAACCAGTACCTCGCGCTGTGCCGGCTCGCCAAGGAAGGCAAGTCGTTCGAGAAGAAGGTCTACGAGCTGCCGACCGAGCTCGATCAGGAGATCGCGGGCCTCAAGCTGCAGACCATGGGCGTCGCGATCGACAAGCTCACCTCCGAGCAGGTCGCGTACGCCAGCGACTACTCGGCCGGCACCTGAGCGGCCGAAGCGGCCGGAGCGGCCGGAGCGGCCGGGTCGTCAGATGCAGACCGGCTCGGGCACGCACGCGCGGGTCGTGTCGTCGCAGATCCCGCTCTGGCACGCGTAGTCGCCCTGGCATTGCTCGTCGTCGGCCTTGGTCATCGCGCACACGCCGACGAGGTCGCCCGGGGCGATATCGCAGAACGCGCCGAAGTCCGCGCAGCGCGTGCTCATCGTGCACGGGTCGCCGAGCGCGATGCCGGCGACGCAGCGCTTGGTCGAATCGCAGCTGTAGAACGGCGAGCAGTCCGAGCTCATCTGACACGGCTGGCCGACGAGCGCCACCGCGACGCAGGTGCGGCTGCTCACGCTGCATTGCGTGCCTTCCTCGCGGCACGGGCCGGTGCACGGCTGGCCGAGCGCGGGCAGGTTGCCTGCGCATTCGCCCGACTGGTTGCAGTAGAGCCCGACCCGGCATTCCGAGATCGACACGCAGAACCCGCCCTGGCTCTTGAGCGCCGCGCACGTGCCCGAGCCCTCGTCGCAGAACAGCCCGTCATCGCACACCGCGAAGTCGCACGGCTCGTCGAGCTGCGCGCGCGGCAGCGGCTCGTCGCCGATGCAGACGCCCGTGCAGCACGCGTCCTCGCACGCCGGGACATCGCACTGGCGCGAGATGCACTCGTCGTTGCGTGCGCATGCATCGTCGGCGTGCAGCCGCCCGTTGAAGATCTGCAAGCAGTCGTCCGGCACCGTGCGCGCGGCCTCGGTCGTCGGGTCGCAGCCGCGCGTACCGAGCGCATCGAGACAGCGCTTGGCGGCATCCCCGTCGTACTCGATCGTCGACGCGCCGATCGCCGCTGCGATGCTCGCGCTCAGCCGCAGGTCGAGCTCGCCGATGCGGAAATCGAACCCGGTGTTGACCCCGAGGCAGGTCTGGATGCTCTCCATCTCGCCGCACGAGACCAGGTGGGCGCAGTACGCCCCGCGGACCGCCGACGGGTAGTCACGGAGCGCGACCGATCCGGATCCGCACCCGGCAACCAAGGCAAGGACGATGGTCGCGATCACGAGCTTGCGCATGAGTCCCTCGACGGAAGGTCATCACGGCCGCTGTGCGGGCGCAAGTCGGCAGGCCCGCGCCGCGCGCGCGATCGTCACATGCAGACCGGCGCGTCGGCACACACGAACATCTGGATGTCGCAGAACGCGCTGTCGCAATCGCTGCTGAACAGGCACGAACCGCCGTTGGCCTTGGGCAGCACACAGGTTCCCTGGTCCGCGTTGTCAGGGATATCGCAGAACGCGCGGAAGTCGGCGCAAATATCCATGACCGTACAGGTGGCGCCGAGCGCGAGGCCTGCGCTACAGCGGCCCGCGTCGCACGAGTAGAGCGACGAGCAATCCGACTGGAAGCCCTGCCCCCGGCAGGTCTCCCCACCGAGCGCCACACTGACGCACTTCTTCGTCGTCGGGTCGCAGATCGCGCCGAAGTCGGTGCAGAAATTGGTACACGACTCGCCGCTATGCGGCAGCTTGATACACGCGCCGCTGATGCAGGCCGCCCCGTACTCGCACTCCTCGAAATCCCCGCAAGCCGATCCCGCGGGTTTGAGCGCGGTGCATGTATTGGCGAGGCAGAAGCTGCCGCTCGCGCAGCGCGCCTGCGCGCATGACTCGCCTAGCTTTGCGATCGCCGGGGCTGCATCGCCGGTGCAGGTGCCGGGACAGCACGCATGATCGCAGCTCGGACCCTGGCAGATCTGCGAGATGCATTCCGCGCTCGAGGTGCAGACCTCGCCTGCGTGCAGCGTGCCCGTGAACGCCTGGCCGCATGCCTCCGGCAACGCGCGCGGGTTCAGCAACGACAAGCCGCGCTGCACCTCATCCGTCAGGTCGCAGCTCGCACCGGCGATCTTGTCGACGCAGCTCTTGGCCTTGCCCCCATCGAACTTGGCCTTGCCGCTATCAAACACGCCCAGATCCGACCCGTTCAGACGGAAATCAAGCTCGAAGCCTCCAAGGCTCTCCTTCTGGCAAGTGGCGAGGTCCTTGACCACGCCGCACCGGACGAGGTCGTTGCAGTAAGCGTCGCGAAGCTCCTGCGGGAACTCCTCGAGCGAGAGCGAGCCCCCGCCTCCCCCACACGCCGCGAACACGAGGGTCAGTGCGACCAAAAGCTTGTTCATGCTTGCCTCTCGAAAGAGGTCATCACGCGTCCCTCCCGAGCACAAGGGCAGAATGCCCCCGAGTCAGTGAGTCCCCACACGGCGCGCATGCGGCCGGCGCTGCGATGCCTGCGCCTCGGGAGCAATCTGCCGCATGTCACGCGATCCAGATCAGTCGTGCGATGTGCCGCGATTGCGCTTGATCTCGGCGTGGTGACGCTTGTCAGCCACGCGCCGTCGCTTGGCGGATCGCGACGGCCTGGTCGCGCGGCGTGGCTTGGGTCGATCCAGCGCAGCGCGAACGATCAGCGTCAGCTTGCTGGTGGCGTCGTCGCGGTTCTTGAGCTGATCGCGCGTCGCGGTCGACGTCACGATCAGCGTGCCGTCGGTGGTGAGCCGGCTCTTGAGCCGCTCGAGCAACCACGCGCGGTCGTCGTCCGTGAGCGCCGCGGAGGTGGCGGGGTTCCAGCGCAGCTCGACCTTGCTCGAGACCTTGTTGACGTTCTGTCCGCCGGGGCCGCCGGAGCGCGAGAACGAGAAGGCGAGCTCACCGCCCGGGATGATCACCGTACGCGCTGCACCCCGCGGGGTGACGACAACATCCGGCATGACACCACTCGCTCGGGCCGCTCATCCAGCGGCGTCATCGCGCTTGCGGCGGCGCTTGCTCGGGCTCTTGCTGGCCTCGTCGTAGACCCGCATCTCGGTCTCGGCGGTGGTCTGCACCGCCTCGAGGTAGAGCGAGGTCAGCCCGAGGTGATCACCGCGCAGCGCCTCGTAGTAGCGCTGGCGATCGATCGAGTGGACGATCGCGATCGGATAGCCGCCCTCCTGCAGGAGGAGGTTCGACGCGATGCGGATCGTGCGGCCGCTCTCCTTGGCCCACGGGAAGATCCCCATGAAGCGCGAGTGCAGCGTGGCCACGCGCTCGATCACGTGCAGGTGCCGCGTGGCCGGATCGTCGATCCACTCGGCGAGCTTGCGCATCGACGGCAGGATCTTCTCGGGCGCCGCGATGTCGTGATAGTAGAGCCGGTGCAGCGGGTTCTCCTTGCGGAACGGGAGACCCTTCGCTTTCTCGTCGGGCGCGAGGATCGAATAGATCTCGCGGACCGTGTCGAGCTTGAACGGCTTCTTCTTGTTCGCGGCCTGCTCGGCGGCGAAGTTGCAAGCATCATCGAACCGCCGGATCTCCTCGTACGACGGGATCAGAGACGGATCGCTGATGATACTCGGATCGACGGCCGCTTTGATCTCGCTGTACGAAAGCACTTCGCCTTCCAGCGCGGCGTCGTGGTGGATGAGCGAGATCCGGAGCCGGTTGTTGAACTCGGTGCGCGCGACAGGATTCGCGGTTGCCACGCGTGCACGCCACGCAGTGACAATGCGTTCGACTTCGCTGAAGCGAGCGTCGATATCCTCAGTTTCTTTGTACCTGAGCACGGGTTATCCTGTCGGATCGATTGGGCAATCGAATAGGGGAGTCTACGGGACGCGATCTCGATCGTCAAGAAAACGTACGACGATCACCTACATCTAATTGCACATCATTTGCGCGGAGATCGCAAGATTTCTGCATCGTTGCGGCATCAACGTGTTAGCAACACCGGCCGTGGCGGCATTCGCACACGAACCGGTGCTGGCCGCCGAGGTGCTCGAATACCTAGCTCCTCGAGATCACGGTATTTATGTCGATGGAACGCTGGGCGGCGCGGGCCACGCAGCGCGTGTTTTGGCGGCGGCGCCCGGTGCGTCCGTGATCGGCATCGATCGAGACCCCGCAGCGCTCGAGGCCAGCCGCGAGGTCCTCGCGCCGTTCGGCGATCGCGCGCGGCGGGTGCACGGGACCTATGGCGACCTGCCGCGCATCCTCGGGGAGCTCGGTCTCGCGAAGGTCGACGGCATCCTGCTCGATCTCGGCGTGTCGTCGCCGCAGCTCGATGTCGCCGAGCGCGGATTCTCGTTCACCCGCGAGGGGCCCCTCGACATGCGGATGGATCCCACGTCGGGGATGACGGCGCTCGAGCTCGTGCGGCGGACGCACACCGACGATCTCGCGGACCTCCTGTTCACGCTCGGCGAAGAGCGCCACGCCAAGAGGATCGCGCGGCTCGTCAAGGAAGCGCTGGCGGCCGACCGGCTGCACACCACGCTGGACCTCGCTGCCGTGGCCGCCAGCGCCGTGCCGATCGTGGAGCAGCGCAAGTCGAAGATCCACCCGGCGACGCGGACGTTCCAGGCGTTGCGCATCGCCGTCAACGCCGAGATCGATCAGCTCGAGCAGCTGCTGGCCGCGTTCCCGGATCTGCTCGCCGCAGGCGGGCGCTGCGCGATCATCAGCTTCCACTCGCTGGAGGACCGGCTGGTGAAGAACCGGTTTCGCGACCTGGCGTGGACCAGCTCGCTGCCGCCGCGTCTGGCCGAGCGCGCGGGCGAGCGAGTCGCCGCCGTGTGCGAGCTGGTGACCCGCAAGGCGGTGGTCGCCGGCGATGCCGAGATCGCGGGCAATCCGCGCTCCCGCTCGGCGCGGCTGCGGGTGTGCGAACGGACCTCGGCGCCCAACCTGCCGTCGGGAAATCTCGACGCACGCTAACGTCGCTAAAAAATTGCGCCCGGGGTGGCGCCGGCGTGTAGTGGCCGAGGTGTATCGGATCTTTCAGCGCGCGGACGGCGAAGCCGCGTCGGTGCGCACCGTGGTGCTCGCTCTGGTCGTCGCCGCAGCGCTCGCAACCGCGATCGGCATCCTTCGCGTGGCGCGGCAGCACGAGGTGCTGCGGCTGGGCTTCGAGCTATCGCGCCGTTCGGAGCAGCTCGGCCGCCTGCACGAGGAGCGGCGGCAGCTCGAGCTCGAGCTCGCGACGCTTGCGGCGCCCGATCGGATCCGCAAGCTCGCCGTGCAGCTCGGGATGACGCCGGTGTCGCCCGATCGCATTCGGCTCGTGCCGCGCCACCTGCGCGCGGCCCAGGCCGGACCGCCTCGAGGAGCCGACGCGACGCGGAGCGAGACACGCTCGGAAGCTCGCGAGCGCATGCCATGACCGCGCAGCGCTCGCCGCGCATCCGGCCGATGACGCCCGGCATTCCGTATGCCGCGCGCCTGCGCGCGTACCTCGCCGGTGCGGTGGTCACTGCGGGGCTGTGCGGCGTGGCGTGGCGCGCCTGGGCGCTGCAGGTTGACCAGGCCGATCATTACCGCGCGATCGCCGCCAAGCAGCACGCGCTCACCGTCGAGATCCCGGCGCCGCGCGGCGAGATCATCGATGGCCACGGCCGCCCGCTGGCGGTCAGCGCCGACGCCGATTCGATCTGGGCCAACCCGCGCGAGATCCGCGACGTCACCGACACCGCCGATCGGCTCGCGCGGCTGGTCGGCGGCGAGCCCGGCACGCTCGAGGCCAAGCTCGCCGGTGATCGCCGCTTCGTGTGGATCGGGCGCCACGTCGCGCCCGAGGTCGCGCGCGCCGTGCGGAGCGCCAAGCTCGCCGGCATCGAGGTGGTCAAGGAGCCGCGGCGCTGGTACCCGGCGCGCACGGTGGGCGGCGCCGTGATCGGCCGCAGCGATATCGACGGCCACGGGCTCGACGGCATCGAGCTCGCGATGAACGCCGTGCTGGCGGGTCATCGCGGCGGCGGCGTGGCGCTGCGCGACGCGCGCGGCAAGCGGATGTTCGCCGATGGGCTCGAGCGGCCCGAAGCCGGCGCGACCGTGCAGCTCTCGCTCGACAGCTCGATCCAGGCCAGCGCCGAGGGCGCGCTCGCGACGGCGATCCGCACCCAGAAGGCCAAGAGCGGTGTCGTCGTCGTACTCGAGATCGCCACCGGGCGTGTGCTGGCGATGGCGAGCTCGCCCGCCTACGACCCCAACCTCAACGAGGGCCACGAGGGCGCGCGCAACCGCCCGGTGACCGATGCCTTCGAGGCCGGCTCGGTGATGAAGGTGTTCAGCGTCGCCGCCGCGCTCGACGACGGCACGATCACGCCCGAGAGCGAGTTCGAGCTCGGCGGCGGCTCGCTCCGGATCGGCCCGGCGCTGATCACCGAC
>DATIPJ010000832.1:0-8422 GCA_035472155.1 Kofleriaceae bacterium | reverse complement strand
GAGGTCGCGCAGCACCACCACGCGGCGTTCGGCGACCACCTTCTCGGTGATCTCGATGACGGTCGCCACCACGCCGCCGATGCCGCTCGCCACGGTCTCGTCGGGAACCGGGCTGTACGCGATCGTGAAGTGGGTCTCCTCGAGAAAGCCGTTGCGGTGGAGCTCGAGCGCGATGTCCTCGTTCCACGTCGCCGGCCCGCCGTGAAACGGCGTGTCGATCAGCGGCTGGAGGACGTGCCAGATCTCGCTCCAGCACTCGCGGACCGGCTTGCCGAGCGCCCACGGGTGCTTGGTCCCGAGCACCGGCCGATACGCATCGTTGTAGATCGAGATGTAGTCCGGTCCCCACCACAACAGATGCGGGAACCGGTTCGCGAGCAGGAACCCCACCATCATCCGCAGCGCGGGAGACCACGACTCGATCGGGCCGATCGGGGTCCTGGCCCAGTCCGTCGCGCGGATCAGCGCCCCCATCTCACCCCCGCCGGCGAACCACCCGCCGCTGCCAGAGGACGAGGTCTCGTCGCGCGTCATCTCATGCCCCGACCGAGATATGCCCGAGCGCGGCCCCGCTCGCAATAGCGATCAGGGCGCCGCGACCTTGAGCGCGCCGACCCCCGCGTAGCCGAGCTCGCGGAACATCAGGCCATGAAAGCCGCCGCGCTCGGTGGGCGCCTTGAACGCCACCGAGCGACCGCCCGCGCGCACCTCGAGCCGCGCTCCCTTGAGCACGATCTGTACATCGGCTGTCTCCGACAGCGCCAGCGGATGTTCCTCGAGCGACTTCAGCGCGAAGCGCGTCACCTCGTGATTGACCTTGGCGTCCTCCTTGTCCTTCACCAGCTGGAACTCGACCAGGCGCGCCTTGCCGCCGCCGAGCAGCACCGCGAACCCGCTGGCCGCCGCCGGCACCTCGCCGATCGCATTTTGTACTCCGAACGCCCAGCCGACCTCCGCGCGCTGGCGCGGCGGCTCACCGCGAGATTCATTGAGCCCTTTCCCCAGCTCGCGCGGCACCGCAAACCGGATCTGGAACTGGGCCTTGATATCGGTGCGCGGCCGGCCATCGACCATCACCAGCGCCTCGGGCGTCGCATCGTATCCGGGATTGAACTTGCGATAGCTGACGTCCGGGATATAGCGGATCTCATCGGCGCGCCGTGCGTCGGTGCGCGGCCCGGTCTCGACGTCGCTCTCGTGGCCCGCGCGCACCACCCACGCGGGCACATCGCCGATCAGCATCGGCGCGCGCTGCATGTGCGTGAACCGGCGAAACCCGGCCAGGTACGGCCAGAACTCCGGCTTGGGCGGCGCGGTCGACAAGAACTTCTGCACCACCTCGCTCGCATTGAGCCCCTCGAGCAGAAGCGTCTCGCGTGCCAGCTCGCGGTTCTTCGAATTCTGCAGCATGTCGAGCAGCTTGCGATTGCGCTCGATCTCGTCGGCGTAGCGCCGCAGGTCGTGCGAGCCGCCCGCCGCCGCGCTCCCCTCCGCCCACAGCGACGTGCTCTTGCCGAGCTCGAGGACGTCCCGGTAGTGCTCCGCCATGCGCTCGCGGAACAGCGCGCGGCGCTTGCCGCCCGGATCGAGCTTGTCGATCCAGTCGAGGATCTGCGCGGCGAGCTGCACCGTCTGTGCCTGATCGAGCAGCAGGTGGCTCGCCGCCGCCTCGTAGTCGGGATGATCGCAGCGCCCGAACTCGCGCTCGAGCGCCTCGATCGTCCGCCGCAGCCGCGGCGGCTTCATCGCTGCCTCGAGCGCATCCCACGTCCGCCGCACCCACGCCTCGACCGGCTCGCCCGACTTGAGCTCCGACCACGCCTCGCGATCGAGCAGCGGCGGGATCTTCGGAAACATCGGCCGCGCCTCGGCGACGTAGCGCCGCTCGAGGTCGTCGGCGAACCGCTCGAGCGCGAACCGGTCGCCGCGCGGGAACTGCAGCCGGAACTCGTTGCGATACCCCAGCGACAACAGCGCCGTCGCCGCGAGCCGATCGTGCTGCGCCTGCCCACCGCCGCTCGCCGCCGCGATCTTCCACAGCGCCTCGATCGGCGCCGCCCACTTCTGGCTCTGCTTGCTCTGCTCGCTCATGAGCCGCCGCTCGTGTTCGGCGGTCGCCACCGTATCGACCACATCCGCCTTCTCGCGCAGCTTGCCGATCAGCTGCACGTACTCCTCGAGCGTCGTCGCCGCGAGCCGAAAATCCTTGTCGAGCTTGGTCGCTTCACCGAGCAGCGTCAGCGCATCCGAATAGCGCTTGTCGTCGAACGCCGCCACGCCCTGGCTGTACTTGCGAAACGCCTCGAAGTCCGCCGTGTGCACCTTGGTCATCGCTGCGCGCTCGCGCGGCTGCAGCTTGATCCCCACCGAGTCGATGAACTTCCCCGCCAGCTGCTTCTCGAGCTCGAAGAACGCATCGCGCTCGCCCTCGATCTTCTCCGCAAACACCACATCTCCCGACTGCACCGCAAACAGCCGGCTATCGATCCGCATCCGGTTCCCCACGATCACGAAGCTGCCGCCCAGGAGGTGCGTCGCCCCCGCGAGCTTGCCGATCCGCGCCGCCGTCGCCTTGTCGATCTGCCCGCCCTGCCCGAGCTTGAGCTCGGCCTGGATATCCCGCAACCGCTGCCGCTCGACCAGCCGCAGCGACGGCACCTGCGACAGGTCCGTCGTCAGCATCGACTGCAGCCCCTTCCCGAGCGGGTCATTGTCACGCTCGGCCGAGGCATTGCTGAACTCGAGCACCGCCACGCGTGTCTCCGCGGCCGCCACCTGCGCGCTCACCAGCAGAACGAACACCACCAGTCGCTTCATCGCTCGGAGTATCACCTCAACCCGAGGTGACAGTGTAGGTCTGCGCGCCAACCTCCGATGTTTTCCTCCGACGTCGATGTGGCGTTGATGCAGCGCTGGACCGAGCGACTGCGCGCTGGCCGTTGCGCCGCGCGCGATCGAGGCGTACGGATGGGCCATGGTGGCTGCGCGGAACGCAGACCTGGAGGCTGCGATCGCGGCGGACCCCGAGGACGAGGGACCGTATCTGGTATATGCGGACTGGTTGCAGTGGCGCGGCGACCCGCGTGGTGAGCTGATCGTCGTGCAGCACGCGCTCGAGACTGCGCGCGGACAGGCGTGGGCGAAGCTGAGGATCCGCGAGCGCGAGCTGCTGTCGCGGTATCGCGAAGCGCTGCTCGGGCCGGCCGCGCTGCATCTCGACTCGCGGCACTTCGACTGGCGGCGCGGCTTCGTCGACCGGATGAGCGCCGGGTTCCTGTTCGACGAGCGCGGGCAGCTGGTGGTGCATCCGTCGCTGGCGCTGGTGCGTGCGATGTCGAACGTCGAGTTTCGCTGGTTGCGCGAGGCGAGCCTACCGCTGCTCGAGGAGCTCGCGGTGAGCCACCACTCGCCGCGCGCGGTGCTCGCGCACACCCAGCTCCGCCATCTCGCGCTTTCCCGCGGAACCTATTGGGAGAGAGAGCCAGCGCCGCGGCACCTGCCCACGCTCGAGACGTCGCGGCTCGAAACGCTGGCGTTCGACACGTTCGACGGTGTGTCGCACGAGCTCGCGGAGCACCGGTTTCCCAAGCTGCGCCTGGTGCAGCTGTTCCACGTCAGCGATGACGAGTCTGCGGCGGTCGCGCAGCTGCTGCGCGGCAATCCCGAGGCGCGGCTCGATCTGTCGCTCAGCCAGCTGCACCAGCATCCACCGAACGTGCTGCTGCAGGACCCCGACGTGCGCCGCCAGGTCCGCGGGCTCAAGCTCGGCGAGCCCAGCGTCGCGCTGCTCCGCGACCTGCGCACGCAGCTGCGGCGCCTCGAGTCGCTCGAGCTGTACGCGATCCGGGCGTGGTCGCCGGAGCTGGTGCGCGAGCTGCCGGTGGCGCCGCGGCTTCAGCGGCTCGTGCTCGAGAGTCAGATCGCCGACCCCGACGCG
The DNA here is from genome assembly GCA_035472155.1 of Kofleriaceae bacterium. Taxonomy (GTDB): domain Bacteria; phylum Myxococcota_A; class Polyangia; order Haliangiales; family Haliangiaceae; genus JABFXX01. The sequence continues at coordinate 4,485 of DATIPJ010000832.1, read as the reverse complement.
GTCGCCGCGCTCGCGACCTCGCCGTATGCGGCGACCCTGCAATCGCTCGTGATGCCGCTGCGCGACCGAGGCGCCGTCGCAGCGCTGAGCCACGGCGTGTTCGGCGCGGTCAAGAAGCTCGACATCAACTGGCTGGGCGACGCGCTGTCGGCGTCGGAGGCGGCCATCCTGGCGGATGCATTCCCGGCGGTCGAGATGATCGCGATCGACGACTTCCGGCTGCGCGAGCTCGCCGATTCACCGCTCGCGCCGAGGCTGCGGCGGCTGCGGCTGCGCGGCATTCGCGGCGCCGTCCGCGTCGAGCCCTGGTTCCTGCGCGAGATCGAGAAGTTTCGCTCGCTCGAGACGCTGCACCTGGGCGGCCAACCGCCGACGATGCCCGCGGTGTTCGAGACGCTCGGTGCGCTCGAGCTCCAGATCGAGCTCGAGCCGAATGTCCGCCACTTCACTGAGCCGGCGGACTGAGGTGATGCATGATCGCCTCGCCGGCCCCGGCCGCGAGGAGTACCGATGTCGCATCCAACGCATCACGCCCGAACGAATCCCGACAAGGTCGCATACCGCATGGCGCGGTCCGGACAGGCGATCACGTATCGCGAGCTCGACGAGCGCTCGAACCAGGGAGCGCATCTGTTGCGGTCGCTGGGGCTCGCCGCGGGGGATCACATCGCGCTCCTGATGGAGAACCGGCTCGAGTTCATGGAGATCTGCTGGGCCGCACAGCGCAGCGGACTCTATTACACGGCGATCAGCTGCTATCTCACGCGCGAGGAGATCGCCTATATCGTGGGTGATTGCGGCGCGCGCGTGGTGATCACGTCGGCCAGGTACGCCGACGTGCTGGTGCCGCTGGTGCCGGTGGCGCATGACGCGCCCGGTGCGCCGAGGTTCTACTCGGTCGACGGCGCGCGGCCGGGCTTCGCGTCGTGGCCCGATGCGATCGCGGCGCAGCCGACCGCGCCGATCGCCGACGAGATGGCCGGTCAGGACATGCTGTACTCGTCGGGGACCACCGGGCGTCCCAAGGGGATCAAGCGCGAATCGGAGCGCCGGCCGATCGATCTGCCCAATCCGCTGATGAAGCTCCTGTGCGCCGACATGTGCGGGATGGGCGCGGACAGCATCTATCTGTCGCCCGCGCCGCTCTATCACGCGGCCCCGCTGCGCTTCAACATGTCGGCGATCGCGCTCGGCGGCACGTCGGTGATCATGGAGTCATTCGACGCCGAGGAGTTCCTGCGCCTCGTGGAGTCGCATCGCGTCACGCAGACCCAGGTCGTGCCGACGATGTTCGTGCGCATGCTCAAGCTCTCCGAGCAGGTGCGCAGGCGCTACGACCTGAGCACGCTCAAGGGGGCCATCCACGCCGCGGCGCCCTGCCCGGTCGACGTCAAGGCGCAGATGATCGACTGGTGGGGGCCGATCCTGATCGAGTACTACGCAGGATCGGAGGGCAATGGCGTGACGGTGTGCAACTCGCAGCAGTGGCTCGCGCACCGGGGTACGGTGGGCCGCGCGGTGGCCGGCAAGATCAAGATCATCGACGAGCAGGATCGCGAGCTGCCCGTGGGCGAGACCGGCGTGGTGTACTTCGCCGATGGCCCGGCGTTCACGTATCACAATGATCCGGCCAAGACCGAGCGCGCCCACAATGCCCGCGGCTGGTCGACCCTGGGCGACGTGGGCTATCTCGACAGCGACGGATATCTTTATCTGACCGATCGCAAGTCGTACATGATCATCTCCGGAGGCGTGAACGTGTATCCGCAGGAGACCGAGGACGTCCTGATCGGACACCCCGAGGTCGCTGATGTCGCGGTGTTCGGCGTGCCGAACGAGGAGATGGGCGAGGAGGTCAAGGCCGTCGTGCAGCCGCACGACATGGGGCGCGCCGGGCCGGCGCTGGCGGCCGAGCTGATCGCGTACTGCCGCGAGCACCTGTCGCCGATCAAGTGCCCGCGCAGCGTCGATTTCGAGGCCGCGCTGCCGCGCACACCGACCGGCAAGCTGATGAAGCGGCTGCTGCGCGATCGCTACTGGCCGGCGAGCACCGCACGCAAGTAGGCACTCGTCAGCCGTCAGTCGAGCTCGATGAAGTCGGCGAACGACCGCTCGGGTTCCGGCGCGGGGTCGTCGAGCTGCTCGGGGAGCTCGGCCATGCGCTGCGCCATCGGAGCGTCGGTCACGCGCAGCGGGTCGGCCGCCACCGCTTCCAGGTCGCGGCGGGCTGCGCTCCAGCGCCGGCGCGCGGGCTCGTCGAGCGCAGGGTCGCGCGCCTGGCGATCCGCGAGCGGCACCGCGGCCTCGGCGAGCTCGCGGATCACCGCCAGCACGCCGATCTGCATCGCTTCGCCGAGCGCGAGGACCTTGTACGCGGCCGCGACCACGGCCTTGGCGACCGCGCCCGGGTCGCCGGCGCCGCCGCGGGCCGAGGCGTCGCGCGCCCGATCCTCGAGCAGCGACAGCTTGCCGGCGTAGCTCGTGATGGTGTGGGCGAACACCGCCCGGGTCGGTGGGCCGATCGACTGATCGTCGGCGAGCGCGTGCTCGAGGCGCAGCTTCATGGCGCGCACGAGCATGGCGTCGAGCTGGCCGAGCGCCCGGGCCAGCGCGGCGTCGCGCGCTTCAAGCTCGGGCAGCGTGGTGGCGGCGGGCACCTCGGCGGCCACCGCCGCGGAATAGGCAAATTTGTCGCCCTCGAGCGCGACCAGGCCCGCGAGCGAGTACACCTGATCGAGGATGCGCTGCGCCGAGGTCATCGAGGCGAGTGTGTCACGCCTCGGCGACCCCGCGCACGTCGACCTCGTTATCGCCGAGGATGTCGGCGTAGCGCTCGGCCCAGCGCCTGGCGTCCTCGATCGTCGGCACCTGGATGATCGAGAACCCGGCGACCAGCTCCTTGGACTCGGTGAACGGGCCGTCGGTCCACGCCCGCTTGCCGCCCGTCTTGCGGTAGCGCGCACCGGTCGCGCTCGGCGTCAGTGCGCCGGTGGACAGCACCACGCCGTCGCGCGCCAGCTCGTCGAGGGTTTTCTTGAGGGCCGCGGGCGGCGCCGCGCCGGCCTCGTACGCCCGGTCCCCCTTGCGCATCAGCAGGAAGCGCTGCGGCACGCCCTCGGGCTTCTCGGCGAGGCCGAGATCCCAGGGCTCGACGACCGGCCCGACCTCGATCTCGCCGTCGCCAAGCACCTTGCCGATCCGCGCGGCGACGTCGATCGCGCCGTCGATCGACTCGGCCTCGATCATCGTGAAGCTTGCAACGAGCTCGTTGCCGCCCTGGTACGGACCGCGGGTGACCGTGGGCTTACCGCCCTCGAATTCGACGCGCGCCCGCAGCGCGCTGCGGTGCAACCCCGTGCCGTCCAGGAATACCCCGGACTTGAGGTTGTCCTGAACGAGCTTTCCCATCTCCTCGATGATGCGCTGCGACGGTGGACCGCCGGACTCCATGTGGGGATCGACCTTGTGCATGACCATGAATCGCATAGTTGGCCTCCTACCACGGCGACGAACCGGGCTGGCCGCGATCGACAGGGCCGCGCAAAAAAATGCAGGCAGCGGTTATCCGGAGAGTCCGGAGGCGCGCGCGGCGCCGGCACGGGCCGCATCGAACGGGACCACGGCTTCTCCGAGCTGCTGGTCGGGCTCGCGGCCCGCGTTGTCGCGCGCGACGGCGTCCCACTGCGCGACGAAGTCCGCCGGGCGCCAGCCGGCGACCGTGGTGACTGCAAGCGCGAGGTCGTGCGCCCACAGGCGATGCCGCAGGTCGCGTACGACCGACGGCGCCTCGAGCACCAGGTTGAGCTCGGTGTCGAGGAAGAAGCCGCGCGGCGTCGCGCTCGCGGAGCCGATCGACAGCGCGCGGTCGTCGACGAGAAGCAGGTTCGAGCACACGCGCCGACCCGACATCGTGTACAGCCCGAGCCGCGCACGCGGGATGCTCGCCGCCAGGCGCGTGAACAGCTCGCGCTGCATCGCCGGCCCGGCGTGGGGCCCGCTGGCACCGTGCGGGGTTGCGCTCACCAGCGCGTCGATCCCCGTCTGGTTCGCCGTCTGGTTCTCGGTCTGGGCCACCAGGATCACGACGAGCCCGGGCTGCGTCTCGGCCTGCCGCACGATCGCATCGGCCAGCCTCGGCTCCTGAAATCCCGCGGTCTCGAGGAACAACAGCTGCGTCGCGCAGCCGATCAGCTGGACGTAGCCGCGCCAGATGTCGTCGCGGCGGATGTCTGCGATCTCGGTGCCGACCGACACCGTGCGCTGCATCTGCATCGCGTGCGGATTGCGCGCGAGCGCCCTCGCCGAACGATCGGGGTCGCTCTCGGCGAGGATCGCGAGGGCCTGGTCTCCAGGCGATGCCGGCGCGGCGCGCTCGTGCTCGCGGTTCCAGCGCTCGACCAGCTCGAGCTCGAGGTCGTGGGCGATCAGGCCCTCGACGCGAACGTGCACGTCGTGCCAGACCGCAGGCGCGTCCGAGGACGGCGC
>DATIPJ010000831.1:0-4673 GCA_035472155.1 Kofleriaceae bacterium | reverse complement strand
AGCTCGATGCCGTCGCAGGCCTCGAAGACCTCGAACCCGGTCAGGGCGGCCTTGACCAGCTGGCGCGTGTCGACGTCATCGTCTGCAACCACGATGTTCGTGGGCGTCATGCGTCGAGAGGCTGCATCGGGCGTACCTGCGCAGGGCTGCGAATCGGCGCAGCTCACGCGGTGGCGCCGCGGCAGGCTGCCGCGCTCGATGCGGCGCACTGGCAGCGGCGCACGGGGTGGCTGGCGTGGGCCGAAGCGCGCGATCAAGGGCTTCGGCTGGCGCGCGCCGTGAAATACCGGTGCTCGAACCAGCTGGAGAATCGTATGTCGGATTTACACCATCACCTCGATGACATCATGACGCGCGAGCACCGCCAGCGCCGTGTCACCGAGGCATTCCTGGCGTGCCTCGGTGTCGCGATCATGCTGCTCGCGATGATGTTCGCGTAAGATGCGCCGGTGCTATCCGTTGCCGACGCCGTGCGAGCGGTCATCGAACGCGTGCCCCGGCTCGCGAGCGAGCGCGTGCCGCTCGACCGCGCCGTAGGCCGCATCCTCGCGAGCGATCTGGTCGCCGAGCGCGCGCTGCCCGGGTTCGACAACTCGGCGATGGATGGCTACGCGGCGCGATCGTCGGAGCTGCCGGCGTCGCTGCCGGTGGCCGGCGTGGTGGCCGCGGGCGAGCTGACGGTTCCGGTGCTGCCCCGGGGCGCTGCGCTGCGGATCTTCACCGGCGCGCCGATACCGCCGGGTGCGGACACGGTGGTCATCCAGGAGGACACCGTGCGCGATGGCGATCGCGTGCGGCTGCCGGCGTCGCGGCCCGGCGAGAACGTGCGACCGACCGGAGAGGACGTCGCGGTCGGCGAGGTCGCGATCGCCGCCGGGACGCGGCTGTCGCCGTGGGACGTCGGGCTGTGCGCGGCGCTCGGCTACGCGACGCTGGAGGTCTCGCGCTCGCCGCGCGTGGCGCTGATCGCGACCGGGGACGAGCTGGTCGACATCGCGACCGCGCCCGGGCCCGGGCAGCTGGTCGATTCGTCGATGCACGGGCTCGCCCGGCTGGTGCACGAGGCCGGCGGCACGGCGGACTACCTCGGCATCGCGCGCGACAACCTCGCGTCGCTGGCCGATCGGCTCGCCGCATCGGCCGGGTACGACGCGGTGATCACGACCGGCGGCGTATCGGTCGGCGACCGCGATTACGTGCGGCCGGCGCTGGCCGCCGCGGGCATCGAGCTCGAGCTGTACAAGGTGGCGATGAAGCCCGGCAAGCCGTTCGCGTTCGGGATGCGGGCCGGCGCCGCGCCCGCGCCGGTGTTCGGGCTGCCCGGAAATCCGGTGTCGACCGTGGTCGCGTTCGAGCTGTTCCTGCGGCCGGCGCTGCTCGCGATGCAGCGCGCGGCGGTCGTCGAGCGGCCGGTCGCGACGGTGCGGCTCGCCGGCGGGTACGAGAAGCCGGCCGGGCGCGCGCACTACCTGCGGGCGCGCGTGGTGCGGCACGGCGAGCAGCTGATCGCCACCGCGCACCCCAAGCAGGGCTCGGCGATCATGTCGTCGCTCGTCGGCAGCAATGCGCTCGTGGTGATCGCAGCCGAGCTGACGGCGGTCGCGACCGGCGCGCTCGCGCCCGCGATCCTGATGGAGGCGGTGTGAAGCTGACGATCGATGTCGCCGATCGCGCCGACAAGGCGCTCGGCCGGTTCTATCCCGAGGCCGGGCGGCGCCAGCTCGCCGAGCTGTTCGACGAGGGCTGCGTGCGCGTCAATGGCAAGCGCGCGCGCAAGGGCGATCGCGTCGCGGCCGGCGATGTCGTCGAGCTCGCGCGCGAGCCGGTCTCGGGCGCCGCGCTCAGGCCCGCGCCGGACCCCGACGTCGCGATCGACATCCTGATCGAGCGCACCGAGGTCGTCGTGGTCTGCAAGCCCGCGGGCGTACCGTCGCAGCCGCTGCGCGCCGGCGAGCTCGGCACGGTGGCCAACGCGATCGCGTTCCGCTACCCCGAGTGCGTCGCGATCGGCGATGACCCGCGCGACGGCGGCCTCGTGCATCGCCTCGACATCGGCACCTCGGGCGTGCTCGTGGTCGCACGCACGCTCGACGCGTACCACGGCCTGCGCGATGCTTTCGGCGCCGGCCTCGTCGTGAAGCGCTACCTCGCGATCACCGACGGCCGCCCGGTCTCGCGCGACTGCGACGCGCCGCTCGCCCAGCGCGGCAAGCGCGTCGCGGTCGATGCCACCGACGGCCTCGCCGCGTACACCGAGATCGCCGTCGAGCGCGCTTCACCAACACACGCGCTGGTGAATTGCATTGCGCAGACTGGCCGCATGCACCAGGTGCGCGCGCACCTCGCGCACGTCGGCGCGCCGATCACCGGCGACGCGCTCTACGGCGGCGCGCCGCTGCCCGACCACGACGGATTCTTTCTCCACGCGGCGTCGATCACGCTCCCGCTCGGACGCGAACGGCTGATCGCCGACGCGCCGACGCCCGTTCGCTTCACTCGCGCCCTCGCGGCGTGTGGCCTCGCTTGAGCTCGGCTAAGGTCGTCGCAGGAGGTTCCCCATGAAGAAGCTGTTCATCGCTCCGGTCCTGCTCGCCGCTCTGTTCGCGCTGACCGGTGGGCAACGGCCCGTCGCCGCGGCGCCGTCGGCTCCCGAGTTCGGTGCGTGTCGCTGGTACTGCAACAACGGCACGTCGTTCCAGACAAAGACCGCATGCCAGGCGGTGTGCGGCCCCGAGTGCGAGCAGGTCTGCTGATCGGCTCCGTGCAGGCCCTCTAGCTCGGGCGCGCCAGGTCGCACGACTCGAGCAACGTCAGCATGCGGCCGGTCTTGAGCCGGTCGCCGCGATCGCTGGCGACCTCGACGAGATCGGCCACCGAGCGCTTGCCGTCGAGGAGCTCGCACAGCTCGACGAGGCCCTTGACCTCGAAGCGCTCGGGGCCCACGCGGCGCGTGCGTGCGGCGCGCAGCCGAAGCCCGGCGTTGCGCGCGATCCACGCCTCGACGAAGTCGTCCGACATCGCCATCGCGCCGGCGCCCAGGATCTCGTAGGCGTTGAAGTCGAGCGGAAACGCCTCGCGCGGGTTCTCGCGGCCCGCGTACCAGCCGAACGAGCCCTTGTTCCAGGTGCAGACGTCGATGATCTTGGTGCGGACCTGGCGCGTGAGGTGACGGAACACCTCGAGCGGCTTGAGTAGCCCCAGCCCGACCAGCGTGTCGCCGAGCTTGCCGCCGTAGTGCGGCATCATCGCGAGCGCCATCGCGAGCTCGCCGTCGGACAGCACGTTCTTGCTGACCAGGTAGTTGCCGAACAGCTCGCTCGCGACGTTGGACGAGACGTACTCGGGCTGGCCGTCGCGAACGTAGATCTCCTTCTTGATCCCGCCGACCGCAACGAGCAGGAGGCCGGTCGCGCGCGCGGTCATCAGGCGGAACAGCACGCGCAGGGGCGAGGTGATGCTGAACTCGCCCAGGTCGTCGGGCGGCTCGGGGATATCGGACAGGGCCGGCGGCGTCGGTGGCCTGCCGCGCACGAGCTCCTCGGTGATGCCCAGCGGCTCGCGGATCTCGGCCTCGGACTGCAGATCGTCGAACGCGCGCATCGCCGAGTCCTCGTTCCGGCCGGAAGCCTCGTCGCGGTTGGGCAGCGTGATCGCCTCGACCGCGGCGCTGATCGTGTCGGCGATCGGCAGCTCGACGATGCCATCGCGATCGGTCTGCTCGCGCGGCCGGATGCTCGACGGCGAGCGCGAGCGCGGCGGCGTCGGACGCTTGACCTGCAGCCCGCTGATCGGCGGCGGGGTCTGGCCCACCGGCGAGCGGCTCGCCGGCCGCGCGTTGACCGTATCGGCCCGCGGACGCGCCACGCGCGCCAGGTCGCTGACCGTGACCGGGCGCGGCGAGACCGCCGGCTCCTCGGCGTGCGCCTCGTAGCTGACCGAGATCAGCGGCATGCTCGGCTCGCGGCCGACCACCGGCATGGGGATGCTCTCCTCGGGCGGCCGCGTCACCGAGACGTCGTCGAGCACGGTGGTGCCGGCATTGACCGTGCGGTTGCGGCGCTCGATCACCGCGTCGCGCAGCTCGACCACGACATCGGCGACCGCGCGCGACGCCATGCGGTGGCGGTGCTCGAACAGCCACTCGCCGAGCGCGTCGCGAAACTGCGCCGCGGTCTGCCAGCGCTCGTCGGCCGATTTGCGGAGCGCGGTGCGCACGATGTCGGCCAGGTCGGGCGCGATGTGGCCGCCGTACTTCTCGAACCGCACGAGCTTGGCGTCGCGCACCATGAGCAGCACGTCGAGCTCGTTGGTCGCCGCGAACAGCCGCCGCCCGGTGAGCAGCTCGGCGAGCACCACGCCGACCGAGAACAGATCGCTGCGCGCATCGAGGCTCTGCTCGATGACCTGCTCGGGCGACATGTAGCCGTACTTGCCCTTGAGCGTGCCGCTCTTGCTCTTGTGCGCGCGATCGGGGTCCTGCTGGCGCGCGATCCCGAAGTCGACCAGCTTGATGTCGCCGCGCACGCCGAGCAGGATGTTCGACGGCGAGATGTCGCGGTGCACGATGCCCATCCGCGCGCCGTCCTCGCCGGTCAGGTTGTGCGCGTAGTCGAGCGCGTCGAGCACCTCGTGCGCGATCCACGCCGCGAGCTGGGGATCGACCCGGCGCCGAC
>DATIPJ010000830.1:0-8266 GCA_035472155.1 Kofleriaceae bacterium | reverse complement strand
GTCGCGACCATCACCGACGGCAGCGGGGGCGCAGGCACCTCCGCCGGCGGGCGCGCCTGCACGACCTCCGCCGCCAGCGGCGCAGGCGCCGGGCGCAGCACCGCGCTGGTCAAGACATCGGTCGGCTCCTGCAGCGCGATGCCCAGCGCCGTCGTGGGCTCGAGCGGCGGGGTCTGCCGCACGTAGGCCGTCGTCGGGCGATCGGCCAGGCTCAGCCGCGCCGGCGCGGCGACCTGTTGCCCCATCGCGGCGACCCTGGCCAGCGCGCCGTCGAGCTCGCGGATCTCGAGGTAGCGCTTCTGCGGATCACGCTCGAGGCAGCGCGCGACGATCTCGTCGAGCAGCGGCGGCACCGGCGTGAAATGCGACACCGGCTCCGGCGTCCGCGTGAGCACGGCCGCCAGGATCGCCGTCGCCGTCTGCGCGTCGGCGAACGGCATGCGCCCCGTGATCATCTCGTACATCAAGGTGCCCAGCGTGTAGATGTCGCTGCGGCCCGTCATCTCGCCGCCCACCATCTGCTCGGGCGACATGTAATCGACCGTGCCGATCATCTGACCGGCCTGGGTCAGCTCGCTGCGCTCCTGCCCCGCGCCGTGCACGATCTTCGCGATCCCGAAGTCGAGGACCTTGACGAAGTCGGCGTCGCCGTCGTGCGTCTCGAGGTGAATGTTCGCCGGCTTCAGATCGCGGTGCACGATGCCGTACGCGTGCGCCTCGGCGAGCGAGCTGCACACGCCGCGCGCGATGTGCACCACGCGCCGCCACGGCATCGGGCCGCGCGCGTGAAACTGCTGATACAGGCTCTCGCCGTGCAGCAGCTCCATCACGATGTAGAGCGTGCCGTCCGCCGCCTCGCCGAACTCGAACGCGCGGATCGTGTGCGGATCGCGCAGGTTCGACAGGGTCGCTGCCTCGCGGCGAAACCGCTCGATCACGTTGGGGTCGCGCGCGAGCTTGGTGTGCAGCACCTTGAGCGCGACCTCGGTCTGCGAGCGCAGATCGATCGCCTGATAGATCGCGCCGAACCCGCCGGCCGCGAGCTGGAAGTCGATGCGGAATCGCTGGTCGAGCAGCGTACCGACGAGGGGATCGCGGACCTGTACCGTCGTGCGGTCGTTCGCGTCCCCTGAGCCGGTGCCCATCATCGCCCCCCTTGGATATACGCAACGAGCGACAAGGTAGCTCTATTCATGACATACTTTTGTCGAGCCAGACCCAAAAGCGCGACCTGACGGGAAGTATGCCAGCTCTCGCAACGTAGAGCGCGTGCACGTAGCCAGCGCCGCGGCCGTTCGGCTAGCGTCCGCACATGAAGCGCATCGTCGTTCTCGCCTTGCTCCTGGCGTGCCGAAAAGCTCACGACGAACCTCGGCAGGCCGCGCAACCAGCAGCACCGGCCCCCGCCGCGGCGCCGACTGCGCCTGCCGCTCCGAAGACACCGGCGACGACAACGCCGGCCGCAGCAGCGCTGCAGCCGATCGCCGGCGTCATGCCCGTCCCCGGTGACTTCATCATCAAGGATTTTACGTTCAGCGGCGGGGAGAAGCTGCCCGAGCTTCGCATCCACTACATGACTCTCGGGACTGCCAAACGCGATGCCTCCGGTCGCGTCAGCAATGCCGTGCTCATCATGCACGGCACGACTGGCTCCGGGCAGCAGTTCTCGCGAAAGCAGTTCGCCGACGTACTGTTTGGCCCCGGACAGCCGCTCGATCTCTCGCGCTACTACGTCATTCTGCCCGACGACATCGGCCACGGCGGCTCGTCGAAGCCTTCCGACGCCCTGCGCGCGAGGTTCCCACACTACGGGTACACCGATATGGTCGCGGCCGAGCATGCGCTGGTCGTCGACGGCCTCAAGGTCGATCACCTGCGCCTCGTGATGGGCACCTCGATGGGCTGCATGCACACCTGGATGTGGGCCGAGCAGTGGCCGCAGATGATGGACGCCGCGATGCCGCTCGCCTGCCTGCCCACGCAGATCGCGGGTCGCAACCGCCAGTGGCGCAAGATGGTGGTCGACGCCATCCAGCAGGATCCCGAGTGGAAGAATGGCGACTACACCCAGCAGCCGCGCGGCGCGCTGATGGACGCCGGCCACCTGCTCGCGCTCGCCGGCTCGGCGCCGCTGGCCGACCAGAAGCGCATGCCGACCCGGGAGGCCGCCGACAAGGCGGTCGAGGAAGCCGAGGTCAAGGCGGGCCAGAGCTACGACGCCAACGACGTGCTCTACGCCGTGTTGTCTTCGAGCGATTACGATCCCTCGCGCGATCTCGAGAAGATCACCGCGCCGGTCCTGTTCGTGAACAGCGCCGATGACTTCGTCAATCCGCCCGAGCTCGGTATCGCCGAGCGCATGATCAAGCGCGTCAAGCGCGGCCGCTTCATCCTGATCCCGGCATCGGAGTCGACCCACGGCCACGGCACCCACACCTGGGGCGTGTTCTGGCAGAAGGATCTCAAGGATCTCCTCGACGCCACGGCGCACAAGTAATCACCACACGATGCAGCGCTGGTCGGCGGGCCGCATCATCGGCGAGTCCGCCTTGCACGAGAACGCGGCCTGGAACGCGGGCATGTTCGACAGCGGCCCGATCACGCGGTACTTCGCGATCGGGTGCGGGTCGCCCTGCACCATCATCCGCTTGGTCTCGGGCCGGATCTCGTCGCCGCGGAACTGCCCCCACGCGATGAAGAACTGCTGATCCGGCGTGAAGCCATCGAGCGTCGGCGCCGGCGACTGCTGCTGTGCCTTCTGGAACGCGCGATAGGCAATGTTGGCACCGCCGGAGTCACCGATGCTCTCGCCGAGCACGAGCTTGCCATTGTGGTGGATCTCCGGCTCGATGAAGTAGTGCTCGTACTGATCGACCACGCACTGCCCGCGCGCCGTGAACTTCTCGAGGTCTTCCTTGGTCCACCAGTTGTCGAGCCGACCCTGGGCATCGAACTGTGCGCCCTGATCATCGAATCCGTGGCTGATCTCGTGGCCGATCACCACGCCGATCGCCCCGTAGTTGATCGCGTCGACCGCGTCCAGCGAGAACGCCGGCGGCTGCAGGATGCCGGCTGGAAACACGATCTCGTTGAGCGACGGATTGTAGTAGGCGTCCGACGTCGGCGGCGTCATGCCCCAGCGCCCGCGGTCGACCGGCTTGCCGATCGTCGAGCGGTCGTCGTTGACGTTCCACAGGTTCGCCGCCAGCGAGCTCTCGAAGTAGTGGTCGCGCTGCACGGGAATGCTGCTGTAGTCCTTCCACTTGTCGGGATACCCGATCTTGGGATTGAACGTCGCCAGCTTCTCGAGCGCGCGCTTCTTGGTCGCCGGGCTCATCCAGTCGAGCTGGTCGATCGTGTCCTTCATCGCAGCGAGCAGGTTCTTGACCAGCAGCTGCATGCGCGCCTTGGCCGCGGGCGGGAAGTACTTGTCGGTGTACTTCTTGCCGAGCGCCTCGCCGAGCAGGTTATCGGTCGCCTCGACGCATTGCTTCCAGCGCGGCTTGTTCTCCTGCCGGCCCGCCAGGTACTTGCCGTAGAACGCGAAGTTCTGGTCGACGAACGGCTGCGACAGCGCCGGCGCGGCGCCGTTGATCAGCTGCCACTCGAAGTAGATCTTCCAGTCGGCGATCGGCGTCGACTTGATCTGGCGCTCGACCTCGGTCATGAACGCGGGCTGAGTGACGTTGAGCGTCGCGCTCTGGATGTGCGCGGCCTTCCAGTACGCGCTCCAGTCGAAGCTCGGCGTCAGCTTCTGCAGCTCGGCCGGCGTCATCGCGTGGTCGGCGCTCTTGGGGTCGCGCCGCGCGACGTTGTCGAGCGACGCCTTCGCGAGCGCGAGCTCGAACGCCATCACGGTGTCCGCCGCGCGCTTCGCGCCGGCCTCGTCGCGTCCGGCCAGCTTGAACATCGCCGCCACGTGCACGAGGTACTTCGCCCTTGCGTCGGCGAATCGCTCCTCGGTCTTGAGGTAGTAGTCCCGATCCGGAAGCCCGAGCCCGCCGGCTCCGACCCAGGCGATCACGTTCGTGGGCGTGTGCAGATCCGAGTTGCCGCCCACATTGAACGGCACGCCGACACCGATCTCGTGCAGCCGCGAGATCATCGGCCCGATGTCCGCCGGCTCGCGCAGCTTCTCGATCTCGGACATCAGCGGCTTGAGCGGCTCCGCGCCGCGCTGATCGATCTTCGCCATGTCCATGCACGCGCCGTAGAAGTCGCCGATCAGCTGCTCGACGCTCGCGTGCGGCCAGTCGTGCTTCGCCGAGACATCGTCGAGGATCTCCTTCAGGCGATCCTTCGCGGTCTCGCCCGCCTGCCAGCGCCGGCTCCAGCGCGGCATCGACGCCGGGATCGGGTTGTCCTTGCGCCACGCGCCATTGGCATACTGGAAGAAGTCGGTGCACGGATCGGCGCTCCGATCGAGATCCGCGACAAACACTCCCTTCTGCCCCACGGCGGTCCCGGGTTGTGGTTGCGCCGCGTGCGATCCGCACGCGCCGAGCGCGGCGAGCAGTCCGGCAGACACGATCAACATCTTCATGGCGCGATGATGCACAGTCTGCGAGCCAGTTCGCCAGATCCATGTTCGTTTGTGATCGGCCGCGCTCGTGGCTCGTCGCAGCGGTCGCAGCCGTCGCACGCTCCCGACCAGCCTTCAGCCGATCACGAGCTACACGACAGCATCGAGCACCCCGGGCGGACGCGCGCCCACTCGGGCCGCTTCTCGGCGAACCGCTCGCGTCCCGGCTGCTCCTCGTACGGCCGGCGCAGCACGTCCATCAGCTCGGGCAGCGCCGCGCGGTCGCCGCGCTCGGTCGCCTCGATCACCTGCTGCACGAGGTAGTTGCGCGGCACGTACAGCGGGTTCACCGCATCCATGCGCTGCCGCCGCTCCGCGTCGCCGAGGTCCTCGACGGCCACGCGCGCTGCGTAGCGCTCGAGCCAGCTGCGCGTCATCGCGTGGACCAGCTCGGTCGGCCCATCGGGCGCATAGTACGCGCTCCGCAGCGCCGCACAGGCCGCATCGGCGTCGCCGACCGGCGCGCGCGCAAGCAGGCGGAAGAACAGCGTCATGTCGGTCTCGGTCGCGACCAGCAGGTTGCCCAGCTCCGAGAGCAGCGCGTCGTCCTCGGCCGCGAGGTCGCCGCGCCCGATCAGACCGAGCTTGCGCAGCGACGTGTGGCGGTGAAACGACGCCAGGTCCGCCGCGAATCGCTCGATCGTCCGGCGCAGCGGCTCGACGTCGTCGACCAGCGGCACCAGTGCGCGCCCCAGCTGCGCCACGTTCCAGTGCGCCACCTGCGCCTGGTGCCCGAAGCGATAGCGCCGGCCCGACGCATCGGTGATGTTCGGTGTCCAGTCGAGGTCGAACGGCTCGATCCAGCCGTACGGCCCGTAGTCGATCGTGAGCCCGAGGATCGACATGTTGTCGGTGTTCATCACGCCGTGCACGAACCCCACGCGCAGCCATTCGGAGACCAGCCACGCCGTGCGCCGCGCGACCTCGGCGAAGAACCCGGCGATGTCCAGCGACCCGTCCTGCCGTACGTGATCGGGGTAGTAGCGCTCGAGCGTGAAGCGCACCAGCGTCCGAAGCGTGGCGACGTCGTCGCGCGCGGTGTGGATCTCGTAACTGCCGAACCGCAGGAACGTCGGCGCCACGCGGCACACCACGGCGCCCGGCTCGTCCATCGCGTGGCCGTCGTACAGGAGGTCGCGCTCGACGGCCTCGCCCGTCGTCACCAGCGACAGCGCGCGCGTCGTCGGCACGCCGAGGTGATGCATCGCCTCACTGCACACCAGCTCGCGCAGCGACGAGCGCAGCACCGCGCGGCCGTCGGCGCGCCGCGAGTACGGCGTGGGGCCGGCGCCCTTGAGCTGCAGCTCCCAGGTCTCGCCCGTCGAGGTCGCGACCTCGCCGAGCGTGATCGCGCGCCCGTCGCCCAGCTGGCCGGCCCAGGTGCCGAACTGATGTCCGCCGTAGCACGCCGCGTACGGCGCCATCCCCGGCACGACGCGGTTTCCCGCGAGCACCTCGACCAGCTCCGGCGTTCCCACCGGCGCGAGCTCGAGCAGCGCCGCGACCTCCGGCACCAGCATCAGCAGCTCTGGCTGCTTGACCGCCGTCGGCGCGACGCGCGAATAGCAGGCGCCGAGCACCTGCCGGATCCGGTTGTCCAGACGCGCGTCGCCCGGCAGCTCACGAACGAAACGGTCCGTGTAGCGAAGCCGGGCGACATCATGGGCAGTGACCACGCGGTCACTATACCCAGGTTCTACTTCAGTGCGGAGTTGACGTCCTTCTCCAGCTTGTCAAAGCTGTCGTCGACGTCCTTCTTGAACGTATCCCAGTTGGCCTCGGTCTGCGAGGCCGCCGCATTCAGACGCGCCGCAACCTCATCGCGCCGCGCGCGCAGCTTGGCTGCCGTGTCCTTGGCCGACGCGTCGGTCCTCATCTCGATCTCGTGGATCTTCGCGTCGAGGTTCGCCAGGCGCTGCTTCGCGGCCACGTTGTAGCGCTCGCGCGCCTGCGCGAGATCGCCTTGGGCCTTGTTCAGCTCGCCCTGCTGCTTGGCGACGTCGGCCTGGTCCTTCGACATCTCCTGGCGATCCTTGTTCACGTCCTTCTGCTCGTCGCGGACGTCCTTGGCCTGGTCCTTGACGTCCTCCTGCGCCTTCGCCGCCGACGTGGCCGCCTTGTCCATCGCCTTGCCCGAATCGTCCTTCTTCTTGCAGCCGGCGCCGCTGAGCAGCGCCGCGGCGACCATCGAGACCCAGAATGTCGTACGCATTTGATTCCTCCGTTGTTAGGTGGTCACACGCAGTGCAACGGGGGTGCCCGTCTAACTGGTCGGGAATGGGAGAGCTGCTCGCGCGCGTGCGCGCACCTGCGCTCGTCGGCGCGGCACGCAGACACAACGAAGAGCGTTCGTCAACGGATCGCGACATCTGTGCATGTATCTGTACGACGGCGAGCGAGGTGTATTGTTGCGCTGTGAGCATTCGAGCGATCGTCGCGTACGCGTCCCCCGAGGGGACGTGGAAGGGTGTGTGGAACGACGGCAACAGCGAGCCGCAGCTGCTGGGTCGCGTGCTGTTACGCCGCATCGCGAGCCTCAAGGGAAACCTCGACGCGTTCGTCGAGCAGTTCGTCGAGCGCTGCCCCGAAGGCTGGATGGCGCTCGACAAGGGCGAACGCTGCCCCGATCCGATCGGCTTTCTCGGCGGGAGCTTCGACGGCGTCGTCGCCACCTGCGATCGCGCGACCAATCCGCTGTGCTTCGATGCGCAATACCTCTACCTGCTGGTCCCCTCGAAGCGTCGCCTGTTCGTGTTCGCGATCGAAGATCGCCCGATGCGTCCGTTCGGCATGGTGACCTTCGATCCCGGCGGCAAGGCAAAACCACCCAAGCTCCCGGCGGTGCATCCCGAGGAGTAGCTCACGCCCAACCGCACGGTAGGTCGCCCTCGGCCTTTCCATCGATTATCGTCGGGCCATGAAGGACTACGTATCGACCCTGATGGCCGAGGTGAAGGCCAAGAACCCGGCGGAGCCCGAGTTCCACCAGGCCGTTCAGGAGGTCGCCGAATCGCTCACCCTCGTGCTCGATCGGCATCCCGAGTATCGCAACAACAAGATCCTCGAGCGCGTCATCGAGCCCGAGCGCGTCGTCATGTTCCGCGTGCCCTGGACCGATGATCGCGGCGGTGTCCAGATCCACCGCGGCTTTCGCATCGAGATGAACAGCGCGATCGGCCCCTACAAGGGCGGCCTGCGCTTCCACCCGTCGGTCAACCTCGGCATCCTCAAGTTCCTCGCGTTCGAGCAGGTCTTCAAGAACTCGCTCACCACGCTGCCGATGGGCGGCGGCAAGGGCGGCTCCGACTTCGATCCCAAGGGCAAGAGCGACAACGAGGTCATGCGGTTCTGCCAGAGCTTCATGACCGAGCTCGCGCGCCACATCGGCCCCAACACCGATGTCCCCGCGGGCGACATCGGTGTCGGCGGCCGCGAGATCGGCTATCTATTCGGCCAGTACAAGCGCCTGCGCAACGAGTTCACGGGCGTGCTCACCGGCAAGGGCCTCAACTGGGGCGGCTCGCTGATCCGTCCCGAGGCGACCGGCTACGGCTGCGTGTACTTCGCGGCCGAGATGCTCTCGACCCGCGGCGAGACCCTCGACGGAAAGGTCTGCCTGGTCTCCGGCAGCGGCAACGTCGCGCAATACACCATCGAGAAGCTGCTCGACCTCGGCGCGCGCCC
>DATIPJ010000829.1:0-15237 GCA_035472155.1 Kofleriaceae bacterium | reverse complement strand
GCGGCGCGTGGCGAGCCGGGATGGGCCGACGAGGCGCGCAGGACGGCGGCGACGCTGCGGGCGCCGATGGCGGCGCGGCTCGCGGACCTGAAGAGCTTCAACGAGGCGCGCGATGCGATGCTCGCGGGCAGCGGGGCGCCGCTCGACGCGGCTGCAGTGCGGAGGCGTCCCGGCATGGCGCGGCGCGCGCTGCTCGATGCGCTGGCGGCGGCCAGCACGGCCGACGAGGTGCGTGCGCTGGCGCCGATGGCGGCGGTGCTCGACGCGCAGTCGGGCAATCAGGATGCATCGCGCCGGGTGGCGGCGGTGGTGGGGCGAGACATGGCGGTGCGCGCGCGCTTTCAGGCGAGGGTGCGCGCGCTGATCGCGGGCAAGCTCGACGCCGCGCAGAGGGCGCCGCTCGTCGAGGAGCTCGAGCGAGGTGGCGAGGCGGTGAGCGACGCGCTGGTCGCCGTGCTGCTGCGGATGCCCGCGAGCGATGCTGTGGTGGCGCGCCTTCGCCGCGCGGCGGCAGCGGACGACGCGTGGCTCGGGTTGCGGATCGCGCGGGTCGAGGCGGGGCTCCGGGCGTCGAACGGTGATCGGTTCGGGGCGGAGCGCGCGCTGCTGGGGACGGCGGAGGCGTGCCGCGATCGCGCGTGGGCGATGGAGTGCGGCGAGCTCGATCTGGATCTCGCGGAGCTGTATCTGCCGATGCGCCGGCTCGAGGAGGCCGATCGGCGGATGCGCGCAGCGCTGGTCGCGTATGCGCTCGAGGGCCGGCCGGATCTGGAGGACTACACGCTGCGGCAGCTCGCGAACCTCGAGCGGCTTCGCGATCGCGACTGGCTCGCCGGAGCGTACCTGCAGGAGATCCGGCTGCGCGCGCAGGGAGCGACCGAGGTCCAGCGCTGCGACGCGCTGCGCTTTGCGGCCGAATCGTCGGCGGCGATCGCGCTCGCGGCCGGAGATGTCGCCGCGGCGCGCGCGCAGCTCGCGGAGCCGGAGAGCTGCAGCAAGCCGCCGACGGCGCTGTGGTTGATCGATGCGGTCGCGCTCGCGCGGCTCGGCAACGCCGGCGATCGCGAACGCGCCGCGCGATGGATCGCGGCCGCGCGCGAGGCGAGCGGATCGCGGCCGGGCGCGGCGGATATCGGCGAGGGCCGGCTGCAGATCGATGCCGACCCCGGCGCCGGTGCCGCGAAGATCCGCGCGGGGTTCGCGGCGCTGGCGGCGCTGCGCGTCGAGCCGGGCACGGTGGGCGAGCTGCGCGGCTGGGGGTTCGCGGCGCTGATCAGCGACGCGGGCAAGCGAGGCGACTGGGCCGGCGCGCTCGCGCTGTTCGCGGAGGACCTCGGCGCAGCGGGCCCCGAGGGCTTACCGAACGGTTGTCTCGTCGCGGCGTCGATCGACGATGAGCGCGCGACCGTCGTGGCGCGGGGGCGAGACGGTGCGCTGCACGGCAGCCATCGCACGGATCTTCCGCTCGGCCCGCTCGTCGCAGGCTCGATCGTTCCGCAGGCGCTCGTGGCCGCGCTCGCCGGCTGCGAGGCGATCGCCGTCGTGGCGCGCCCGCCGCTGCACGGTCGCGCCGACCTCTTGCCTGCGCAGCTACCGTGGGCCTTCGCGAGCGGTGGCAAACGCGGCGGGGCGCGCCCGTCGTCGGAAAAGCGCGCCGTGGTCGTGGCCGACGCACAGCCGCCGGTGACGCTGGGACTGCCGCCGCTCGCGCCGATCGCCGCCGCGGGGGCCACGGTGGTGAGCGGCGCGGCCGCGACCCCGACGCGCGTGCTCGCCGAGCTGGCCGACGCCGGCTACGTCGAGATCCATGCGCACGGGATCGCGGATGCGCGCGACGCCGCGTTTCTGGCGCTCAGCCCCGATGCCGACGGCAGCTTTGCGCTGACCGCCGCGCAGGTCCGCAAGGCCGCTCTCGCCGGCGCGCCGATCGTCGTGCTGGCCGCGTGCCGGAGCGCGACCACCGCGCGCTACGAAGCCTACCGATGGAGCCTACCGGACGCGTTCCTGGCGGCCGGGGCGCGCGCGGTGATCGCCAGCGCGACCGCAGTCCCCGACGACCAGGGGGCGGCGCTGTTCGCCGAGCTGCGCGCGCGGATCGACCGCGGCGAGCCGCCGGCGCAGGCGGTGGCCGCCCTGCGCGCCGCGCGCGTGGCCGCCGGGCAGCCCTGGGCCGCCGGACTGATCGTCTTCGAGTAACGCGGTCGAGCGGGGGTCGAGCTGGGTTATAGTCGGGCATCGTGGGGGACAAGCTCGATCGCACGACCGGGCTGAATGCGATCGTCGACCGTCAGCCCGGAGGCTCCTGGTATCTGATCGTCGCGGTCGACGACCAGCGCAACACGCGCGTGGTCCGGATCGACGATGGCGCGGAGCTGATATTCGGCCGCGGCCTCGAAGCCAGCGTGGTGATCGAGAACGACGCGGTATCGCGCCGCCACACGGCGATCCGGAGGCGCGGCGAGGCGATCGTGGTGCAGGACCTCGACAGCCGCAACGGCACGACGATCAACGGCGGGCCGCTGACCGGGGCGCGGCGGGTCGCCGCCGGCGACGTCATCGGCGTCGGCCCGGTGACCGCCATCGTCGCGCGCTCGAGCGCGTCGCGCAGCCGCCAGGTCGCGACGATGACCGATCTCGAGGACCGGCTCGAGATCGAGGTCGATCGCGCGCTGCGCTATCAGCGGCCGCTCGGCGTCGTCATGCTCCGCCTCGAGGGGCCGGGCGATGCGGTGATCGCGCACGTCGACCGGCTGCTCACCGACCTGCGCCGGATGGACCTGGTCGCCGAGTACGGTCCCGACGAGCTCGCGATCGTGCTCCCCGAGTGCGATGCCGCCGAGGCCGCGCAGGCCGCGCAGCGCGCGGCGACCGCGAGCGACGTCGCGATCCGGTGCGGCACGGCGAGCTTTCCCGACGACGGTAGCAACGCCGGCGCGCTGATCGGCGCGGCGCGCGAGCGGCTGCGCGGCGCGCGGACCCAGCAGGCCGAGCCCGCGGGCGAGCGTACACCCCACGCGCTGCACCCCGAGCGAACCGTGAAGCTGCCGGCGCGCGTGGTGGCGATCGATCCGCTGATGAAGCAGGTGTTCAAGCTCGCCGAGCGTGCGGCGCAGGCGCCGATCAGCGTGCTGATCGTCGGCGAGACCGGCACCGGCAAGGAGGTCGTCGCCGAGGCGATCCACCGGATGAGCCCGCGCGCGGCGGCGCCGTTCGTGCGGCTCAACTGTGCCGCGCTGACCGAGACCCTCGTCGAGTCGGAGCTGTTCGGCCACGAGAAGAGCGCGTTCACCGGCGCGACCCAGGCCAAGCGCGGATTCTTCGAGGCGGCGGCCGGCGGGACGCTGTTCCTCGACGAGGTCGGCGAGCTGCCGCTCGGCACCCAGGTGAAGCTGCTGCGCGTGCTCGAGCAGTGGCGCATCGTGCGCGTCGGCGGCACGACCGAGCTGCCGGTCGACGTGCGGCTGGTGTGCGCGACCAATCGCGATCTCGAGACCGAGGTCGCCCGAGGGCGGTTCCGCGAGGACCTGTTCTTCCGGATCGCGGCGTTCGTGATCCCGGTGCCACCGCTGCGCGACCGCAAGGGCGAGATCCTGCCGCTCGCGGTGCAGTTCGCGCACGAGATCGCGACCGACCTGCGCCAGCCGACGCCCGGGTTCACGCCCGATGCGACGGCGGCGCTGCAGTCGGCGAGCTGGCCCGGCAACGTGCGCGAGCTGCGCAACGTGATCGAGCGCGCGGTGGTCCTCAGCGAGGGAGGTAAGATCGCCCGCGAGCACCTACCGGAGCAGGTGCTCGCACAGGCGAAGGCGACACCGCACGACGCGCTCGATGTCCGCCAGCGGGTCGCCAGCGTCGAGCGCGAGACCGTGGTCGCCGCGCTCGATGCCGCCGAGGGCAATCAGACGCAAGCGGCGAAGCGACTGAGCATCTCGCGATTCGCATTGATCCGCCTCATGGCCAAGCACGACATCAAGAAGCGCTAGTTCTTGCAGTAGCGAATATCGAGGTGGTCGGTGCTCTGCGACGCGTCGCCGTTCTTCCAGGTCACGAACACGCGGTCGCGGCCGGTCGAGCGGTTGCCGGCGTGGTTGCAGTCCTCCTGGGTCACGACGAACGCGGTGCCGGCCTTGAGCTCGGCGAGCCGCCAGCTGCCGCCCTCCATCGTGATCGAGACGATCTCGGGCGCCTTGCCGTCGCGCGCACCGAACGCGTCGAGGATCGGGCGGGTCATCGCGCCCAGCTGCGGCCGCACGTCGTACGGCAGGTCCTCGCGGTGGGCGTCCTCGCCCGCGTGCTCGTCGCAGTCGTCGTCGTCGGGGACGCCGTCGTGGTCGTGATCGCCGTGGTCGTCGCCCTCGTCGTGATCGTCGCCGTCGTCGTCGCGCGAGAGGATCGGCGTTCCGCCGGTGTCGTCGCCATCGTCGTGGGGCTCGCCATCGCCATCCTCGTCGACGTCCTGGCAGGTGCCCGAGCCGGTCGAGCCGCCCGGCTCGCAGCGGAGGATCGCGCCGGTGCCGGGGTCGGTGGTGCAGGTGATGAGCTGACCCTTGGTGGCGGTGCTCGGGGAGCATCCGGGCGCGAGGACGCCGAACGGAAGGAGCGAGACGAGCGCGAGCGAGAGCGTGGTTCGAAGCTGCGGAAGCTGCATGACGAGGGCATGGGTGCCAGCGCCGTGCCATCGAGAATCGCCGTCAGATTCGTAGGTTGGCGAGCTGCGCACGCCGCGAGAGCAGCGCTCGTACAACCGCTCGTGCGGTCGCCGCACGACTGGGCACCCTCGGCCGAGATCGCGAGCGATGCCGCATCGGCGGTCGCGCGGCTCGAGTCGCGCGGCGCGGCGATCTCACACCAGGTCGAACTTGAGCTCGCCGAGACCTTCGAGGCTGCACGAGACCTTGTCGCCCGCCTTGAGCCACACCCGCTTGTCGGGCGGCTTGCCCTGGATCACGCCCTCCGGCGTGCCGGTGAAGATGATGTCGCCCGGCCGCAGCGTGAAGTGGCGCGTGATGTAGCTGATGATCTGCTTCGTGCTGAACACCATGTCCGAGGTGTTCGACGACTGCCGGATCTCGCCGTTGATGCTGCACTCGATCTTGAGCTTGTCGGGATCGACCTGATCCGCAGACACCAGGTACGGCCCGATCGGCGCGAACTGATCGGGAGTCTTGCCGATCATCCACTGTCCGCCGGTCTCGAGCTGGAGGTCGCGCGCGCTGAAGTCGTTGCCGGTCGCGTAGCCCGCGACGTAGTTGAGCGCGTCGGCCTCGCTGACGTTCTTGGCCTCTTTGCCCATGACGATGACGAGCTCGACCTCGTGATCGAACTTGGTCGCGACGTCGGTCGGCAGCTTGAGCTTGCCGTTGTGCTCGCTGAGCGAGTTGTTGAACTTGTTGAACAGGATGGGCGCCTTGGGGACCGGCTGATTGGTCTCCTTGGCGTGCTTGCGATAGTTGAGCCCGATGCAGACGATCTTCTCCGGGCGCGACACCAGCGGGCCGTATTGCAGCCCTTCCTCCTTGAGGAATGACTTCTTTACGGCGGCCGACTTGACCGCTGCGTCCACCAGCGCATTGAGCGCGGGGCCGTCCTGGTTCTGCAAGAGGTCGTCCATCGTCGACGGCGCCGGCATGTGCAGCGCGGCCGCCGCTTCCTTCACGTCGAGGATGCCGTGATCGGTCTTGACGCCGAGCCGGTTCTCGTTGTTCCGCCGTATCGTGAGTAGCGTCAGGCCCTTCGCGACGCCATGGGTGCCCGTGCGCACCGGCGCGGCATGGGCGCTGCCTCCGCCTCCGGGCACGGCGCCGGCCGCGGCCATGGCGCCCGCAGCTCCGGCGACTCTGAGGAAGTCTCTCCTGTCGGTCGACATCTTGGTCTCCTCGTGGATGGTCACGCGACCCGGACGCTCGCACGCGCGTGCAGCGCATTCAATGTCGTTTCGATCGGCGCGGCATCGACGGCACCCCCGGGCACATTGCCTGTATGTTTGATTACGTATCTGGCAATGACCCACTGAACAGAAGGGTGTGCGACGCCGCTCAGATCTCGACCAGCTGGATCCGCGTGCGCTCGTCGCCGGCGGGCACGAGGTGGACCGCGCGCCGGTCGGTGACGTAGAGCGTGCGATCGTTGAGCATGTCGAGCGTGAGCCCCTCGTCGCGGATCCGCGCGCGCACCGCGGGGTTCTGCAGATCGAGGTGCGGGATCCAGGTCCCGGGGTTGTACAGGCAGCCGCGCAATCCGCCGTCGACGATCGCGTGGGTGTGACCGAGCACGACCGCAGTGATGCTGCGCATCTTGAGCCACTCCTTGGCCGCGCGCTCCTCGCGTGCGTCGCGGAACAGGCCGAGCACCGGGCCATCGGGGACATGGCCGAGGTCGGGGTCCTCGATCTCGATCGCGGCAGGCTCGGTCGCGGCGACGAGCTGCTGGTCCTCGGCGGGCAGCTCGCGGACCGCGCGCTCGACCTCGGTGACGAAGCCGGGGTCGTCGGTGACGCGCTGGATGACCGCGCCCCGCCAGGCGTCCTCGACGATGCCGACCAGGACATCTTGCGCCGCGGGCGCGACCTGATCGTCGAGGACCGACGACGCGATCGCGCGCCACGGCACGCCGCGCCGCTTGAGGAACACCACGAGCCGGACGAGCTCCTTGCCGCCGACCCAGCCGTTTCGCAGGCCGTGGAACATCACCGAGGCCATCGGCTTGACGTTGTCGGCGAAGGTGTGGCGGCGCTCGAGCTCGTTGTAGAAGCTCAGCATGAAGTCGGTGCCCCACACGCGCTCGAGGTAGTCGCGCGTCCGCCCGTTGGGATCGGTCCAGGCGTGGAGGAAGCTATTGACCGCGGTCGGGCAGTTCTCCGGGGTGCACGAGTGGCCGTGCTCGATCACGACGCCGTGATACTCCTCGATGCCCACGGTGAAGCGCAGCGCGTCGGCCGATGGGTTGCCGAGCAGGCCGCGCAGCCGGGCCTGGGTCCGGGGCCACACCAGATCGAGATCGTGATTGCCGATCAGGAATCGCAGCTTGGCGCCGCGCGACAGCAAGCGGCCGAGCGCCTCGAAGCAGCCGGCGTGGGCCTTGAGCGCGAGCTCGAGCTTCTCGACCGAGGCGTCCTCGTGCCAGAGCAGGTGATTGGGCGCCGCCACCTCGTAGGGCGGAATCTGCGCGAAGTCGATGAAGTCGCCGTTGATGAACAGCGTGGTATCGGGCTGCGCGATCGAGTCCACGAAGCGGACGAACTCGGCGTCCTGGAAGAAGTCCTCGAGCTGCGGGTCGACCTCGCCGCTGCCGATGTGGAGGTCACTCGTGACGTAGGCCTGCTCGGTCATGGTCTTCCTCAGGCTGCCAGAAGCTCCGGGCGGCCGTACAGCGCATAGATCAGCGGAAATGGGTTGCCGAGCTCGAGCACCTCGACCGCGGTCGCGTGCAGGGCCGCGCCGAGCTCGAGGCGGTGCGCGCCAGGGGCGTGGCCCAGGAAGCGATCGAGCGCGCGGCGGGCGAACGCATCGGCGAACTGGGTCGGGATCTTCCAGTCCGAGCCGATGAACGCGCGCGCCTGCCACTGCGAGACGAACAGCGTCAGGAACTGGCTCTGATAATACTGATCTGCCTCGGCCGAGGAGCAGGCATTGAGGAACACCAGCGGGCGCGCCTTGAGCGGCGAACGCCGCAGCCGCTTGAGCTCGCCGACGCTGAGCTCGCTCTTGGAGCCCGACGGGTCGAGCATCAGCGACGCCTGCTCGTCGGCCGCGGCGGTGATCTGGAACAGCTGATCGTTCATCTCGTGGGCGGCGCGCGCGTGGCAGAAGAAGTAGAGGATCGCCGGTGCGGCGACGCCCTCGTCCTGCAGGTACGCGCGCAGCTGATCGCCGCTCTCGATCGCGCGGCGGACCGCGCTGGTGCGGCCGATGCGCTCGAAGAAGCCGCGCTGGCTGGCCACGACCTGGAGGCTCTCCTCCGTGTCGAGGTGCGGGTTCAGGCAGGGCTGGATCGCGCCCTCGAGGACCGGCGGTGGCAGGCTGCGCAGGATCGCCGAGATCGTGCGGTCGATCATGAAGCGGCGGCCCCAGAAGCCGGCGAGCGACACGTCGGCGGCGCGCTCGAGCGGGCCGGGCGCGTCGTACACGATGCCCCACGGAAACGGCAGGGTCTCGGCGTCGATCTGCATGCGCGGCGCCGCGCCGGTGTGCTGGCCGTGGCCGCGGATCAAGTCGGCGACGCGCGCGAGGTCGAGCGGCACGTTCTCCTCGGGCTCGCCGAAGATCAGGCCGTGCAGGCGGCGCCCGATCCGCGCGATCTCGAGCATCGCCTCGCCGTCGTCGGTGGGCCGCAGCCCCGCGAACGGATCGCCGTCCTTCGCCGGCGCGGCGCGATAGCGCTTGGACAGCGCGACCAGCTTCTTGCGCGCCAGCACGGCCTCCTTGGCGAGCTCCGCGGTGGTGGCGCAGGTGTGCAGCACGGCGGAGTCCTCGACGCCGCCGGCCGAGATCTTGAGCGCATACCAGCGCTCGAACGGATCGAGCGACAGCACCAGGCTCGCCTCTTGTGCGGCCTCGATCGCGGCCGCGGACACTTCGGTCGCGGGCTCGGGCGCAGCGGTCTCGGCGGCGCCGGCGGGTTCCACGCGATCGGCGGCACCGGCGAGGTCAGGCGCGCCGAGCGCCACGAGCGCGATCGCCTCGCGCAGCATGATCGCGCCGCGGACGTGAAACGTCACCGTGACCGTCACCGGCCCGGGCGCGCTGGCCTGGATCTCGGCGCGGAACACGTCGGTCCCCGCCGCGCGGCACGCAAAGCCGTCACTGGCCACCGATGCGAGCCAGTCGGTCGCGCCCTGGGCGCGCACGCGTGCGCCGCGCGCCTCGACCACGAACTTCACGGGAATCTCGGTGCTGTCGCGCAGGATGCTCGCGGAATCGACCTTTGCCGTCGAGAACGAGTGCGCCGCCTGCGCCGCCTGCAGCGCGGTCTCGATCGCATACGGCGTTCCGGCGATCAGCATGCGACTGGCACGCACCGCATCGTTGCCGGGAAATGCGATGTTCCAGAACAGCACGCGAGCAGGCTGGGCTGCTCCGCCGGGCATCGACTCCAGCGTCTGGCCGCCGTCCTCGTCGGGGCCGTACGCAACCGGACCGATGTCTTCGAGAGACGCGCCACGGTCGGGCCCGGGGTCGCGGGGAGTGCCGCCGCCTTTGAGGACGGTCCCGCCGTCTCGGGTGGCGACCTCGCCGTCTCGGGTGGTGGCCTCGCCGTCTCGGGTGGTGGCCTCGCCGTGCTTGTCTGCGGTGCCGGCGGTCTGCGGCGCGGCATGCTCGTCGCCGCGCGTGGCGGCCGGCCGCGTTCGCGGAGGATTGACCGTCGCCGGGATGGGCATCGCGATCGGGGCCGACTTGGCAACGCCTAACAAGTGCGCCACGCGCG
The DNA here is from genome assembly GCA_035472155.1 of Kofleriaceae bacterium. Taxonomy (GTDB): domain Bacteria; phylum Myxococcota_A; class Polyangia; order Haliangiales; family Haliangiaceae; genus JABFXX01. The sequence goes on along the minus strand of DATIPJ010000829.1, from coordinate 5,814 downwards.
ACCAGAAGCCGTGATCGCGCGCCTCGGTGGGCTTGCCCATCTCGACGAGCCCGCCCTGGTGAGGCAATGGCCCGGGATAAGACAGCGGCCCGGGATGGGGCAGTGGCCCGGGATCGGGAAATGGCCCGGGTTGAGGCACTGGCCCGGGCTGAGGCAGTGGACCGGCCTGAGGCAGTGGACCGGGGTCGGGCAGGGGCCCAGGCTGGGGCAGGGGCCCAGGCTGAGGCTGCGGCGGGCGGCCCGTGCCGCTGCCCATCCCACCGCCGGGCCCGGTCGAGTACGGACCGCGAAACGGATCGAACGGCGGCGCATCGGTGACGCGCATCCCGGGCACCAGGTGCCCGATCTCCGAGGCCGGCGGCCGCGCGCTCGGATCGGTCGCGAGCATGCGCGCGATCAGCTCGGCGAACGCCGGCGACACGCCACGGCGGCGCAGTGCCGCCTGCGGGTCGACGCGCGCGTCCTCGGGGAGCGGATCGCGCGTGCACAGCTCGAACAGCGTGGCGCCGAGCGCGTAGATGTCCGAGGCGCAGGTCACCGGCGCCGCCGGATCGAGCTGCTCGGGCGCCAGGTACGTTCGTGCGCGGCCCGCGATCGCAAGCGGAGCGACCCCCACCTGCTGCGCGGTGCCGAAGCCAACGAGCTTGGCGGAAAGACCACCCACCAGGATGTTCGCCGGCTTCAGATCGAGGTGCGCGATCCGCTCGTGGTGCACGCAGAGCAGCGCAACTGCCATGTCGTGGGCGATCCGGCTCACTTCGTCCAGCGTCATCGCCATGCCCCGCACGCGCGCGGCGAGCGTCTCGAGATCCGGGCGCTCCATCACGAGGTGCGCGACGCGCGATCGCCCGAGCTCGGAGATGCCGAAGTCATAGGCCTTCAGCATCCACTGCGCGCCGCCGCGCAACAGCTGGTATTCGGCCTCGGAGCGCTGCACCTCGATGTGATCAGGCGCATCGATGAAGCGAATTGCTGCACGGAGATCGGCAGTGTCGATCGAGCGCGCCTTGTAGAGCGCACCGCGCCCTCCATGCGGCAGTGGTTCGTCGACGACCCACCGCCCGAACGTACGCCCCACCAGATCGTTCATGACGGAACAGTCTATCGCTCGCAGATGGGCGCCGCCACGCCGTCGGAATGTGATTTGCTGGTGCGATGAAGATCGTGGAGGTGCGTTCCGGCGGGACCAATTATGTGCTGACGGCCTCGCGCAACCGCGAAGGAGACCTCCTGGTATCCGGCTCGGACCTGAGCGCGTGGGTCAAGGAGACATTGAGTACCGACGAGTACGAGTACTTCTACGTGGTCAAGGCGCCCGAGGTCGGGCGGGTGTGCGCGGCGCTCGGCGCCACCGAGGACGACCTGTTCGATCGGATGCGCGCGCTGCTCGCGCCGCACGGGACCGACGCGAGCAGCCAGTGGAAGGCGTGGCTGACCGCGCAGGGCATTCCGTTCGAATTCAGTGTGTGGCGCTGACGCGTCGAGCGCATCGCGGCAGTTTGCCGTTTGGCAGAGATACTCAAGATGCGTCGGGTTCGCGCTGCGATCAGCAGGTGATCGCGGCGCGCGCTGGTTGGCCGGGTGGGATCGTGCGATCGCTCGCGGCATGAAGCAGCAGATCTGTTGTGCGGGTGTGCTCCTCGCAGTGCTCTCCCTGGCGGGCTGTGCGCTCGACGAGCCGGTCGCCGATCAGGCCGATGCGATCGCGGCGACCTCGGCGTTCCAGACCGCGCTGACGCGCGCGATGCGCGACGGCATGATCACGAATGCCGAGTGGACCAATCAGCTGCAGCCGCTGGCGCAGCAGTTCCCTCGCACCGCGTCGAGCGACGCCAATGCGCTGGTCAAGATCTGGGCGGATCAGCCGACGGCGATCGCAAGCTCGGCATTCGAGAGTATTCGCACGCTGCTCAATGCGTGCGGCTACGGCGTGCCGCGCACCGCGAGCGAGCCCAGGCTGCCGAGCTCGGTGCTGATCGCCGAGAACCTGACCACGCTCGACGCGGACTTCGAGGCGGTCGCGGCCGCGGCCGGTGTGCCCGCGGCGGCGGCGATCAAGGTCGCGGTGCTCGACGATGGCATCGCGTTCAACCACCCGGCGCTCGCCGGGCACCAGATCACCGAGCCGGGCGCGCTCACCCAGTGGGACTTCGTCGAGAACGACGCGACCTTGCCCGCGACCGACCACGGAACGGCGACGGCGTCGATCGCCGCGCGCGGCGGCCCGCGGGTCAAGATCCTGCCGCTGCGCATCGCGGTCAACAGCGGCATCCCGAGCACGCTGGCGTTCGGTCAGGTCGTGAGCGACGCGATCGACACCGCAGCCCAGCAGGGCTGCCGGGTGGTCAGCATCAGCTACGTCACCAACAAGCCGGCGGACATCGTGCTGATCCGCGCGGCGATGGCGCGCCATCCCGAGACGCTGTTCGTGCTCGCCGCTGGCAACGGCAACACGCAGCTCGGCGGCCCCGGCCTCGAGCCCGATCACTTCCTGGCGACGATGCACACCGACAACGTGATGATCGTGGCCAATGCCACGCGCGACGGCGTGCGTTTCCAGGCGTCGTTCGACGGCTCCAACTTCGGCACGCCGTACGTCGATGTCGGCATGCGCGGCATGGATCTGCCGCTCGCGATCGTCTCGGGCTACGGCCGCAGCCGCGGCACGTCGTCGGCCACGCCCAATGTCGCCGCGGTCGCCGCCCGCATGCTGCTGATCGATCCGTCGCTGACCGCGAGCGAGCTCAAGCAGACGATCGTCGGCAGCGTGCTGCCGTCGGCCGCGTGGAGCGGCCTGGCCAACGCCGGCGGCACTGTCGATCAGGCGCGCGCGATCCGCGCCGCCGCCGGGCTGTGATCAGTTCTTCCTGGGCTGCGTACACGATCGGTCTCTCACGCGCAGCGGGCGATCGCGTCGCGGCCGTGGCGGGTCCGCGCCCGCGCGGGCGTGACGCCGAACCGCGCGCGGAACAGGTTGGTCAGGTGCGACTGGCTCGCGAAGCCAGCGGCGATCGCGATCTCGGTCAGTGAATCGCCGCCGTCGAGGATGCGGGCGAGGGCGTGGCGCAGCCGGAGCTCGCGGCGAAACCCGTGAATGGTGAAGCCGGTCGTCGCGCGGAACACGCGGCAGGTGTGAAACACCGAGTAGCCCGCGGTGTCGGCGAGCTCGCCCAGCGAGGTCGGCTCGGCGAACCGCGCGCGCACAGCGTCGGCGACCGCGGCGCTGAGATCGCGATCGGCAGCGGCTGCGGGCCGTGCGCTCTGGCGGCGGCCAGCGCGGACCTCGCGACGACCGCCATCGCCGCCATCGCCGAGATGTCCGCCGGCGCCGCCATGCGCGCGGTCGTCGAGATTACCGCCCCGGCATTCATGGCCGCGGTGGTCGCCGCCGTCGCCGGAAGGCACGAGGTCTACGAGCGCCTCGGCGAGCGCAAGCTCATCGGGGTCGGCGAGGGCGGCCATGATGCGCGCGGTCTGGGCGGCCGAGACGGGGAGCAGCCGCGCGCCGCGCGCGGTGAGCGCCTCGACGATCGGGCCGCGGAACGACAGGCAGGTGTCGGGGCCTGCGGGGTGGCGGATCTGGAACCGATGGTGGTTCGGCATCGCGATCGCGCGCGTCGGATCGATCAGGTGGCGGCCGGCCGCGTCGCGCAGCTCGAACGCGCCGCGCGACAGCAGCCACAGCGATGCGCGCTGGGTGTGCTCGTCGCAGGGGCGCGCGGGGTCACAACCATCGCACAGCGCCCGAACAGCGGTGACGTCGCGTGTGGCGACCACCGGCGTGATCCGGAACTGCGGCATCTCGCGATCATTCCCGACGCAGCGCCGACCGGCAAGGCGAGACCGTGGGCCGGCAGCAAGGGCGTGCAAGATCTCGCGTTGCCGCTTCGGTATATCGACTCCATGCCTCACAAGACGGCCGTGATCCTGCGGGCTGCCGACATCGACCGCGCCGAGGTCTCGCTGGTGCAGCGGCTGAATCCGCGGTCGCGGTTCAAGGATGCGTGGCTGACCCGGCTCGCGGGGCTCGAGCGGATCGGGCTATCGCGCGGGCGCATCCCGCCCGGCGGCGAATCGTTCGCGTACCACGCGCACCAGGCCGAGGAGGAATGGGTCTTCATCGTCTCGGGCCGCGCGCGGGCGCGCATCGACGACAGGGAGTACGACCTCGGGCCGGGCGACTTCGCGGCATTTCCGCCACCGCAGGCGGCGCACCTGCTGACCAACCCGTTCGACGAGGACTGCGTCTACCTGATGGGCGGCGAGCGGGGCCTGGTGACCGACGTGCTGCGCTATCCGGACCTCGGCAAGTCGTATGTGCTGGTGCGCGACCGCATGCGGACCGCGTTCCACGAGCTCGGGCCGGCGGAGTTTCCATTCGGCGCGGCCGATGCGCAGGCGACCGCCCCGGGCTGGCGTGTGATCGGCACCCAGGGCTGCGGCTCGGTGCTCGTCGAGGCAGCGCTCGTGCTCGCCGGAATCCCGTACGAGCTCGAGCAGATCGATTACAGCAAGCCGGGCCCGGCGCGCGATCGCCTGCTCGCGCTCAATCCGCTCGGCCAGGTGCCGACGGTGGTCGCGCCCGACGGCGCCGTGATGACCGAGAGCGCGGCGATCGCGCTGCACCTCGATGACCTGGTCCCCGCTGCGGGGCTGTTTCCCGCGGCGCACGATCCGCTGCGCCGCGACGCGCTGCGCTGGCTGATGTTCCTGATCGCGGCGGTGTACCCGACGTTCACCTACGGCGACGATCCGGCGAAGTGGGTCGGCGAGGCGGGGCCGGCGCTGCACGATGCGACGAACGCGCACCGCGAGCAGCTCTGGCGCCAGGTCGAGGGCGCGGCGCGCGGGCCGTGGTTCCTCGGCGCGCGGTTCTCGATGCTCGACGTCTACCTGTCGGTGATGACGCGCTGGACTCCGCGCCGGGCGTGGTTCGCCGAGCACTGCCCGAAGCTGACCGCCATCGCGACCGCGCTCGACGACGATCCGCGGCTGCGCGCGCTGTGGGCCGCCAACTTCGCCTGACCGCGCGACGGTGAAGGCGCGGTCACGGCTCGGTGAGATCGTGCGGTGGGATCACCGGCGTCGCCGGGCCGGTCATCGGCGTGCCGGGCGTGGGGTACGGCGGGCTCGTGGTCACGGGGTCGGCCGGCGAGAACCCCGGCTCGGTCGCGTGCCTGGTGCGCCGATCGCCGCGGTCGCCCTTGTCGCGCCGCCGGTGGAGCGCCAGCACGGCGCCCAGGATCGACGTGGCCAGGCTCAACAGCAGCGAGAGGCCGGCGCCCGTCAGCGCCTTGCCGGCGGCATCGGTGGCATCGAGGGCGTGGCGCTCGATGCGGCGCTCGACGGCGTGCGGCCGCGTGTCGGAGGTGCCGAGCTGGGCCTCGACCTGGCGCTCGACCTCGGCGGCGTCGGCGCGCGACAGGCGCGTGTTGGCGACCAGCTGGTCGACGAGCAGCTCCTGATCGAACGAGCCGCGGTTGATGCCGCTGCGCATGACGCCGCGCAGCGATGCCTCGAGCTGCGCCGTGGTGATCGTCGGCTTGTGCTGGGCGGAGAGCCGGTCGTTGATCGGGTCGACGATCGAGGCGGCGTCGAGGCCGAGCTGGCGGATCGCGGCGGGCTCGCGCTCGCCTTCCCACGCCATGCTCTCGGGGCCGTCGAATGCGCCGCGGTGCCGGGCGGCGCCCGCCGCGACCATGCCCACGATCCAGATCGTGGCGCACAGCCCGACGATCGACGTCAGCGCCCACATCACGAGGCCGTGGGCGCCGGCGAGCTTGCGGTCGTAGGTGTGCGCGAGCTTGCCGGCGA
>DATIPJ010000828.1:0-2766 GCA_035472155.1 Kofleriaceae bacterium | reverse complement strand
GCTCGTGGTGAGCGGCAGCAACGACGTCGCGACCCAGGTCGTCGTGCACACGCTCAACCGCCTGCTCGACAACATCGGCAAGACGGTCGACCTCAATCGCACCTCGCTGCAGCGCCAGGGCGACGACGCGGCGATGGCCGACCTCGTCGCCGAGATGCAGCGCGGAGAGGTCCACGCGCTGATCCTGCACGGCGTGAACCCGGGCTACGACTACCTCGACGGCAAGGGCTTCCTGGCGGCGCTCGCCAAGGTCCCGCTGTCGGTATCGACCTCGGACCGCGTCGACGAGACCAGCAGCGCCGTCCACGCGGTGGTCCCCGATCACCACTTCCTCGAGTCGTGGGGCGATGCCGAGCCGATCGCTGGCTACGTCAGCCTGACCCAGCCGACGATCGCGCCGCTGTTCGATACCCGCGCCGTGGCCGAGACGCTGCTGCGCTGGATCGATGACGGGAGCGACGCGTACGGCTACCTGCGCACCTACTGGAAGACGGCGATGCTGCCGCGCCAGAAGGAGCTGCCCGACTTCGACCCGTTCTGGGATCAGACGCTCGAGCGCGGCTTCCTCGACCTGGGCGCACCCGCGGCGACGCCGCCGGCCACCGCCGGAGACTGGAAGGCCGCGGCGCAAACGATCCGCGAGGAGAAGAGGGCGGCGCCGGCCGGAGACCGCTTCGAGGTCGCGCTGTTCGAGAGCGTGGCGATGCGCGACGGGCGCAATGCCAATAACCCGTGGCTGCTCGAGCTGCCCGATCCGATCAGCAAGGTCAGCTGGGACAACCTGGCGATGATCGCGCCCGCGACGGCCGAGAAGCTCGGCGTGCGCGACGGTGACATCGTGTCGCTCGCCGCGGCGACCGGCACGATCGAGGTGCCGATCTTCACCCAGCCCGGGCAGCACGCCGGCACGATCTCGGTCGCGGTCGGCTACGGCCGCAGCAAGGTCGGCAAGGCCGGCACGGGCGTCGGCGCCAACGCGTTCCCGCTCGCGCCGGTCGTGCGCGGCGCCCGCCGCATGTTCGCGAGCGGCGTCGCGGTGACCCGCACCGGAAACAAGACCAAGCTCGCCGAGGCGCAGCGCCACTTCTCGATGGAGGACCGGCCGATCGTCCTCGAGACCACGCGCGAGGAGCTCGCCAAGGCCGAGCACAAGGAAGAGCTGCCCAACCTGTGGCACGAGCGGCTGCAGGGCGAGAAGTCGTGGGGCATGTCGATCGACCTCGATAAGTGCACCGGCTGCTCGGCGTGCGTGGTCGCCTGCCAGGCCGAGAACAACGTCCCGGTCATCGGCAAGGATCAGGTCCAGCGCCAGCGCATCATGCACTGGATCCGGATCGACCGTTACTACAGCGGCTCGGAGGCCAACCCGCAGGCGCTGCATCAGCCGATGATGTGCCAGCACTGCGGCCACGCGCCGTGCGAGACGGTGTGCCCGGTGCTCGCGACGACGACGAGCTCGGAGGGCCTGAACCAGCAGGTCTACAACCGCTGCATCGGCACGCGCTACTGCGCGAACAACTGCCCGTACAAGGTTCGCCGGTTCAACTGGTACAACTACACGCAGAACACCAAGTTCGACTACAACATGACCAACCCCGTCGGGCGGTTGGTGCTCAACCCCGACGTGGCGGTCCGCTCGCGTGGCGTGATGGAGAAGTGCTCGATGTGCGTGCAGCGCATCGCCGCCGCCAAGAACGCCGCGGTCAAGCGCGGGTCACCGATCGTGGACGGCGAGATCAAGACCGCCTGCCAGCAGTCCTGCCCGACCGACGCGATCGTGTTCGGCGATCTCAACGACCCCAAGAGCAAGGTCGCGCAGCAGATGCGCGGCGAGCGCACCTATCGAGTCCTCGAAGACCTGGGCACCCGGCCCAACGTCGCCTACCTCAAGAAGGTTCGACATGGACAGACTACCTGAAGGCGTCACCGAGCCGCGGTGGATCTCGGGGTCTCCGACCCTGAAGCAGATCACCGACGACATCTCGTACCCGATGGAGCGCAAGCCCACGAAGCTCTGGTACGCGATGTTCGCGATCGCCCTGATCTGCCTAACCGATCTGCTGGTGTGCGTCACCTGGCTGTTCGCGAACGGCATCGGTGTCTGGGGCCTCAACAACAGCGTCGGGTGGGCGTTCGACATCACCAACTTCGTGTTCTGGATCGGTATCGGCCACGCCGGCACGCTGATCTCGGCGATCCTTCTGCTGTTCCGGCAGCGCTGGCGCACATCGATCAACCGCTCCGCCGAGGCGATGACGATCTTCGCCGTCATGTGTGCCGGTCTGTTCCCGCTCATCCACATGGGCCGGCCGTGGGACGCGTTCTTCATCTTCCCGTACTTCCCCAACCAGCACGGCCCGCTGTGGGTCAACTTCCGCTCGCCGCTGGTCTGGGACGTATTCGCGATCTCGACGTACTTCACGATCTCGCTCGTGTTCTGGTACCTCGGGCTCATCCCCGACCTCGCGACGCTGCGCGACCGCGCGACCACCAAGATCAAGAAGATCGTGTTCGGCGTGCTCAGCGTGGGCTGGAACGGCTCGAGCCGCACGTGGCATCGCTATGAGGTCGTCAGCCTCGTGCTCGCCGGCCTCGCGACCCCGCTCGTGCTCTCGGTGCACAGCATCGTCTCCATGGACTTCGCGACGTCGCTCCTGCCCGGCTGGCACGCGACGATCTTCCCGCCCTACTTCGTCGCCGGCGCGATCTCCTCCGGGTTCGGCATGGTGCTCACCCTGCTGATCATCACGCGCGAGTCGATGAACC
>DATIPJ010000827.1:0-5571 GCA_035472155.1 Kofleriaceae bacterium | reverse complement strand
GCGAGCCCGGTGAGATCGTCTCGCTTGAGAAGAATGCGCGGACATCGGCTCGGGCCACCGAGTGCCTCGCGCAAGGCGGGAAGCTCTGTGATCGGGGTCGGAAAGGACCCGAGGGGCACGCGAGGGATCGCCGCGAGCAGTGTCCGAGCGCCATGGCGCGAGATCATGGTGGCAAGCTACGGGGGCTGGTCCGACGAAGCAAGCTGGTGCGGTCCACAGCAGCGACGCCGATCGCACACACCGTGAAGACCCGCATGTCTCGGCGTCGACATCCGCCGCAGCGCGAGACTCGTGGTGTTGCCCGGTCTTCATGTCGTCGAGAGTGGCAATGCGTTGCGGAGTTGCGAAATGCGGTACTGCCGGCGGTGCAGGACGAGGTGGTAGGCGAGAGCTGACCGGCGCGCACACCGCCGGCGAGCGGCGTGGGAGAATGCCGTGATGCGTCCCCGCTTCTCGGTCTTCATTGCTGCCAGCCTCGACGGGTTCATCGCCCGGGACGACGGCGCCATCGACTGGCTGAGCATTCATGCGCTCGACCAGGAGCCGAACGGCTACGAGGAATTCATCGGCTCCATCGATGCGATCGTCATGGGCCGCGGCACGTACGAGACGGCGCTGGGCTTCGGGGGCTGGCCGTATGGGGAGAAGCGCGTGATCGTCCTGACGCACGCCATCCGCGAGTCGCAGCATGGCGAGGAGTTTCATTCCGGAGATCCGGCGGGGCTACTGCCGCGGCTGAGCGGCTGCAAGCGGGTCTACGTCGACGGCGGCAAGGTGATCTCGCAATTCTTCGCGGCCGACCTGATCGATGACGTGACGATCGGCATTCTGCCCATCGTGCTCGGTGGCGGGATCCGGTTGTTTCCGGGTGGCGAGGGAGAGCATCGTCTCGTCGTCGAGCGCCACCATGTCTACCGGAGCGGCATGGTGCAGCTCGAGTATCGCGTGCAGCGGCCGGGGAGCGCCAGGATGGTGCGACCGCGACGGTGATGTTCACCGAGGAAAGCCAGCACCGCGTGCTCGAGCGCGCCGCGCAGCTGTCGGCGTACACGCTCGTCGGACGGATCCGTGGGTCACGGGCAAGCTCAAGGCGAGCGGCGTCGAGCTGATGGTGCGGGGCGATCTGCGATTGCGCCGGCCGTATCTGGTGGAGGTTTCGTCGTCCGCGTCGCTCGCGGCGTACGACCTCGCCGCGTACTTGCGTGCGCCGGATACGCAGCAGTGGATCGCGACGTTCAAGCGCGGCGCGTTCGACGATCAGCCGCTGTTCTTTCCGGTCAGCGTGCCGTAGCGCCGGCGGGCGGCTGCTTTGCGCTATGGTGGCGCATGATCTTGCGGGACCGCGACCCGATGACGCTCGGGGAAGAACGAGGAGCGGCGCGATGAGCGCGCACACCGTGGTGGGGGATGTGTTCGATGCGCTGCCCTCGCGGCGCGGGCACTTCGTGCTCGAGTCGGGCTATCACACCGACCTCTGGATCACGCTCGACGCGTTGTTCGTCGAACCGGTGGCGATGGCGCCGCACGTGGCCGCACTCGCCGAGCGGCTGCGGGGTCATGCACCGACGGCGATCTGCGGGCCGCAGCTGGGTGGAGCCTTCCTCGCGCAGGCGGTCGCGACCGACCTGTCGGTGAAGTTCTTCGTGATGGAGCTGGCGCCGGCCGCTCCGGGTGCGGAGACGGCGGGGCTGTTCACGGCACGCTACCGGCTACCTCCGGGCCAGGTCCCGTATGTTCGCGGCCAGCGCGTCGCGGTGGTCGACGACGTGATCAGCGCGGGGTCGTCGGTGCGCGCGGCGATCGCAGGCCTCAGCGAGGCGGGCGCATCCATTGTGGCAGTCGGCGCATTGTTCGTGCTGGGCGACGCGGCGCTCCGCCATTTCGAGGCGCAGGCGGTTCCCGTCGAGCGGCTCGGGGAGCGCGGGCTTTCACTGTGGCCTCCGACGGAGTGCGCGCTGTGTCGCGCCGGGGCTGCCATCGAGCGCGTGTGATGGGGCGCAGCCAGTGGCCGCCGGTTACCTCGTCCAGCGCAAGACGAGCGGATCGAGCAGCTTTGCAGTCTCGATCAGGCCGCTGCGCGTGCGCGGGTCGAGCGGCAGCAGCGGATGGCGGACGTGGTCGGACGCGATGATGCCGCCTTCCTTCATCAGCGCCTTGGCGGCGGCGAGGCCGCACTGCCGATTCTCGTAATTGATGAGCGGCAGCCAGCGATGGTAGGCCGCGATGGCCTCGTCGCGCCGGCCGGCGAAGAACGGGTCGATGATCTGACGGATGCCATCGGGATATCCGCCGCCGGTCATCGCGCCCGTGGCGCCGGCGTCGAGATCGGCCATCAGGGTGATCGCCTCCTCGCCGTCCCACGGGCCCTCGATGGCGTCGCCGCCGAGGGCGATCAGGGCGCGTAGCTTGGCCGCGGTCTGAGGGACCTCGATCTTGAAATAGGCGACGTTGGTGAGCTCGCGGGCGAGCCGAGCGAGCAAGGGCGCGGGCAGGGTCGTGCCACTCACCGGAGCGTCCTGGATCATGATCGGGACGTCGATCGCGTCGGACACGGTGCGAAAGAACTCGAGCAGGGCCGGCTCCGCCACGCGGATCGTCGCGCCGTGATAGGGCGGCATGACCATGACCATCGCTGCCCCGAGCGACTGCGCGCGCCGGCTACGCTCGGCACAAACGCGCGAGCCGAAGTGCGTGGTGGTGACGATCACGGGCACCCGCCCGGCGACGTGATCGAGCACCGTGCGCATGATGCGCTCGCGCTCTTCGTCGGTGAGCGTGAACTGCTCGGAGAAGTTGGCCAGGATGCAGATGCCCTGCGACCCGGCGTCGATCATGAAATCGATGCAGCGGCGCTGGCCCTCGAGATCGAGCTCGCCTCGGTCGTCGAAGATCGTCGGGGCCACGGGAAAGACACCTCGAAACGGTCGAGCCCACATCGCGCGTGATTGTGCCACCGAGCGCGGCCAGGGTCAGTGCGCGGCGCGCAGTCCTGGCGTGTCGCTCACGGCTTGCGTGGCGCGCGCCGGGCGGGAGGTCGTCGGCGCGTGCGGGGGGGCGCCTCGACGCGGCGGCGGCGCTGAGCGAGGCCGTCGAGCAGGAGCGCGAGGCCGCCCTCGAACATGCGGTCGCCGCCGCCGCCGCGGTCGTTCGAGACCGGATCGGTCTGCTCCTCGTACGTGGCGCCGAGCGTGTAATCGACCAGCGCCACGATGCCGACCAGCGCGTCGTCGCGGCGAAACCCGGCCTCGGCGAGCAGGTCGACGGAGCGGCGGACCGCCTCGGACATCTGGTTGTCGGCCATGTTGGCGGAGGCGAGCAGGCGTGCGCCTTCGCGGCGCGAGCGCATGGCGCGGCGAAATGCGCGCGCGGTGTCGAGCAGGAATCGACGCCACTCGCGCGGCGGGCGCGGGGCGACCACAGCGCCTGCGAGCAGCTGCGAGGCCATGCGATCGATGATCTCGGCCTTGCTGCGGAAGTGCCAGTACAGGGCGGGATTGGCGACGCCGAGCCGCGCGGCGATCCGGCGGACGGTGACGCCGTCGAAGCCGACCTCGTCGAGGACCTCGAGCGCAACGGCGATCACCCGCGCTTCATCCAGGGGTGCTCGCTTGGCCATGGCGCCGGAAGGTAGCGCGAATCGACGCCGCCTGCGCGGTGCGATCCAGGCGCAGCGTCGGTGGGAGCTGCCGCGGCACGATTGCCGGCGTTTTCCTTAGCGATGCTAATTTACCAGTGCTAAGGAGTGAGCCATGAGCTCACACATCCAGGCTGCAGCACAGGCCCGGCCGGTCCGCACCACCGGGGCGACTCGCTCCGCCGACGGCACGCAGATCGGCTGGGAGCAGGTCGGCGAAGGGGTCGCCATCGTGGTCGTGCACGGAGGTACGCGCGCGGCCGAGCACTATCGCGCGCTGGCCGACGCGCTGGCGGCGCGGTTCACCGTGATCGCGTACGATCGGCGCGGACGGGGCGCGAGCGGGCCGGCGCGGGTCGACGACGGCCTCGACGTCGAGATCGCCGATCTCGAGGCGGTGCTACGCGCGACCGGCGCGACCCGGGTGTTCGGTCACAGCGCCGGGGCGGTGGTCTCCATCGAGGCAGCGCTCCGACTCCCGATGATCCAGCGACTCGCGCTGTACGAGCCACCGTTGGGTCCGTCGGTCCCGACGGCGTGGCTGCCGGGGTTCGAGCAGGCGCTCGCCGACGATCATGTTGCGCGTGCGATGGCGCTTGCCATCGACGGCCTGCAGATGGGGCCGCGCTACGTGCCGGTGTGGGCGCTCGCGCTCCCGATCCGGCTGCTCGCTCGCGGCGAGGCAGGTCGCAAGCTCGCGACGCTGCTTCGCACGCTGCCTCGCGACCTGGCCACGGCGCGCTCGGTGCCTCCGGGATTTGACCGCTACCGGCAGGTCGCGTGTCCGACGCTGTTGCTCCGCGGTGGCAAGAGCCCCAGGTACCTGCACGAGGCGCTCGATGCGCTGGCTGCGGTGCTGCCGCGCGTGGAGGCGGCGGAGTTGCCCGACGCCGGGCACAACGCGCCGGATAACGAGGCGCCGCAGGTGGTCGCGGCGCACCTGACGAAGATCTTCGCGGAATGAGCTGCGCCCCGTCGAGCCAGGCTCAGACACCGTCCTGCCCCCGCCTGCCCGCGCGTGCGGCGTCGTGTACGCTGTGCGCATGACGCGTGCGCTGGCGCGATCGATCCCGTCGAGCTTCGCGAACGCGCTGTGCGCCGAGGCCCCGGAGCACCCGATCGACGTCGCGCTGGCGCGTACGCAGCACGCAGCGTACTGCGCGGCGCTCGCCGCGTGCGGCGCTGCCGTCGAGATGCTGCCGGGCGACGAGGCCTGCCCGGATAGCTGCTTCATCGAGGACACGGCGGTGGTGGTCGGCGGCCGCGCGCTGATCACCCGGCCCGGTGCGCCATCGCGTCGAGCGGAAACCGCGGCGGTCGCGCTCGCGCTCGCGCAATGGCTCGATGTCATCGAGATGACCGAGCCGGCAACGCTCGATGGGGGCGACTGCATGCGGGTCGGCAACACGCTGTACGTGGGGCGGTCCGCGCGGACCAATCCGCTCGGCATCGCGCAACTCGCCGCGCTCGGGCTGCGCGTGGTCGCGGTCGACATGCCGCCCGGTGTGCTGCATTTGAAATGCGTGTGCTCGCCGCTCGGCGACGATCGCATCCTCCTCGCGCAGCAGTCGATCCCGGCGCGGGTGTTCGACGCCGAGGTCGTGTGGGCGCCCGCGTCCGAGACCTATGCTGCCAATGCGGTCGCCATCGGCCGGCATGTGATCGTCGCTAACGGATATCCTCGCACGAGCGACGCGCTTGCAGCAGCCGGCTTCTCTCTGCACGCGGTCCCGACCTCCGAGGTGCGGAAGGCCGATGGCTCATTGACATGCCAGTCGATCGTCATCGACCGCGCATGATCGCGAGGCGTCAACGCGGATCGCCGGTGGTCATCACGATCCGGACGGTGTCGCCCTCATCGAGCTCCTCGGCCTTGCGCACGTCGGTCTTGATCGGCAGCGCGTAGAGCTCGTCGCGAGGAAACAGGGACGTCGTCC
>DATIPJ010000826.1:0-3231 GCA_035472155.1 Kofleriaceae bacterium | reverse complement strand
CGCGGTGTGGAGGTCGGCCGCCTGCTTGGCGATCGTGATCTTGCGAACGATCGACGGATGGGCCCACACCCAGCCGAGGCGCAGGCCGGGCGCGAGCGTCTTGGAGAACGTGCCGAGGTAGATCACGTTTCCCGAGCCGGTCGCGGCGATCGGGCGCGGCGGCGGGCCGTCGAACGACAGCTCGCCATACGGATCGTCCTCGAGGATCGCCACGCCGTGCTCGTCGGCGATCGCTGCGAGCTGCGCGCGCCGCGCCTGCGAGAGGGTGGTGCCCTGCGGGTTCTGGAAGCTGGGCACGAGGTAGATCAGCTTGGGCTTGTGCTCGGCGACCAGCTCGGCCACGCGCTCGACCTGCATCCCGCCGTCGTCGCTGGGCACCGGCACCAGGCGGACCTGGTAAGCGGCAAACGCCTGGATCGCGGCGAGGTAGGTCGGGCTCTCGACGAGCACGACGTCGCCCGGGTCGAGGAACACGCGCGCGGCGAGGTCGATGCCCTGCTGCGAGCCGCTCGTGATGAGCAGATTCTCGGCGCGCGCCGGCACCCCGCGCCCGCGCAGGTGCGCGGCGATCCACTCGCGCAGCGGGCCGTAGCCCTCGGTCGTGGAGTACTGCAGCGCACTCGAGCCATTCTTCATCAGAGTCTCGGCGTGCGCGGCGGCGATCGCGTCGACCGGGAACAGCTCGGGCGCCGGCAAGCCGCCCGCGAACGACAGGATGTCGGGGCGCTCGGCGACCTTGAGGATCTCGCGCACCGCCGACGGCGGCATGTCGGTCATGCGCGTGGCGAATGCCGGCAGGTGCGCGATCGGCACCGGCGGCAGCGCGCTGGTGGGGTCGGGGACCGGCGCGACGGCGAACAGTCCAGAGTGCGATTGGGTGCGTTCGGCGGTCATGACGGCTCCTGTTCCCCGTTGACAGACAGAGCGAGGTCTTCCTTGATGGACGACAGTACCAGGGTGGTCTCGGTGCGATACACACCGGGAATGAGGCGGATCTGCTCGACGAGCAGGCGATCGAGCGAGCGCGTGTTCTCCGTGCGGATCTTCAAGAGGTAGGAATCGCTCCCGGCGACGCGATGGCACTCGAGGATATCGGGCAGCGCGAGAATGCGCTTGCCGAACTGCTCGAAGTACTTGGGGTGCGAGATGCCCACGCCGACGAAGGCGGTGATGTCCTTGCCCAGGTGGGACGGATCGACCTTGGCGATGTAGCCGACGATGACGCCGCGGCTCTCGAGCTTGCGGATGCGATCGGCGACGCTGGGCTGCGAGAGCCGCACCCGGCGCGCGATCTCCTGCTGGGTGACACGCGCATCGCGCTGGAGGATCTCGAGGATCCGCAGGTCGATGGCGTCCATGGCCGTAACATAGGAAACCGCGGGAACGTCATCAATGAGGAATCGACACGACCGCACGTGAGCCTATATTCGATAGGGAGCGATCCGCAGCCGCGCTGCTAAGCGTGCGACGTCTCGTCGGCGCGCTGGGGTAACGCCGGGGCAGCCAGCGACGGCATGAGACCGTCCACTCGGTCGGTCTGCGCCGCGCTGCGCACGATTCGCTCGGTGTGCGAGGGCGCTCGGCGGCAAGCTTTGTCATTTCGCGGGTCCACGGGCATGATCGCCGCGGTGGCGCCCCGGTTCGTCGACTCGACGCTGAAGCAGCGCGATGCCCCGGGCGGACGGCTGCGGCCCGATCCCTTGCTCGTCCTGGCGTACCATCCGATGCTCGCGCGCGTCGGCGAGACGATGGAGCTGTCGCGGGTGACCGAGCTCTCGCGCCTGGCGCCATCGCTGATGACCGCGAGCGGCGACGACGCTGGCCCGCTCGATGATCCGTTCGTCAGCCGGCAGCCGATCCGTCTGGTCCGGCGCGACGACGGTGCGATCGACGTCGTGAACTCCGCGGTGAAGCTGATCGTCGACGGCGCGGTCGTGCGGGCCGGCGCAACGCAGCGGATCGCGGCGCACGACATCGCGCGCGGCGTGCCGATCGTCGTGGCGGACCGCGTCGTGCTGTGGCTGACCATGGCGTGCGATCCGCACGATGCCGACGAGCTCGGCATGTTCGGGACCAGCGAGGCGATGCACACGCTGCGCGACGCGATCCGCGCGGAGGCCGGTGCGCGCGGGCCGGTGCTGGTGCACGGCGAGACCGGATCGGGCAAGGAGCTGGTCGCGCGCGCCCTGCACGCGATCGGACCGCGCGCCCAGGGCCCGTACGTCGGCGTCAACGTCGCGGCGATCCCGGCGGCGGTCGCGGTCAGCGAGCTGTTCGGCCACGAGCGCGGCGCGTTCACCGGAGCGACCGAGCGCCGCGCGGGCTACTTCGAGCGAGCGCACCGCGGCGTGCTGTTCCTCGACGAGATCGGGGAGCTGCCCGAGGCGGTGCAGCCGATGCTGCTGCGCGCGCTCGAATCGGGCGAGATCCAGCCGATCGGCGGCGCGCCGCGCACCGTCGACGTCGCGGTCGTCGCGGCGACCGATGCCGACCTGGCGGCCGCGGTGCGCGCCGGGCGATTCCGCCGCCCGCTGTATTACCGGCTCGCCGCCGCCGAGATCACCGTGCCGTCGCTGCGAGCGCGCGGAGCCGACGTCGCGATCTTGCTCGCGCGGTTCCTCCTCGACGCGCTGCCCGCCGAGCTCGCCGACGGCACGACCGCCCCGACGCTGTGGCTCCCGGCGCCGCTCGTCGCAGCGCTGATGCGCGCGCCGTGGCCTGGCAACGTCCGCCAGCTGCGCAGCGCCGCGCACCGGCTCGCCCAGCTCGCGCGCGCCGGGCGCACGGCGACGCTCGACACGCTCGAGGCGCTCGGGATCGACGACGTCGACGAGGTCGCCGGCGCGCGCGACGCGCACGAGGCGCCTCGCGACGGCGCGCCGATCGACGACGAGCGCCTGATCGCCGCGCTGCGCGCGCATCGCTTTCAGCTCGCGCGGACCGCCGCTGCGCTCGGCATCTCGCGCACGCATCTCGACGCGCTGATCGCCCGCAGCGGCCGCGTGCGCAAGGCCAAGCAGCTCGCGCGCGACGAGATCGCCGCCTGCATCGCCGAGCTCGGCGACGACCTCGACGCGATCGCCGCGCGGCTCGAGGTCAGCCCGCGCGGCCTCCGCCTGCGCATGAACCAGCTCGACCTGTAGCGCGTCGCATCACACCGGCCCGAGCGGGGCGCCGTCGCGGCGCAGCGTGCCGGTGCGCCAGAGGTCGCCGCGCGGGCCGGTCCACGCC
>DATIPJ010000825.1:0-1514 GCA_035472155.1 Kofleriaceae bacterium | reverse complement strand
GTCGATCGTCGGAGCCGCCGAGACGAGCGTGGGCAAGGTCCGCGAGCACAACGAGGACGCGCATTTTATCGACCCCGATCTCGGCATCTTCGCCGTGTGCGACGGGATGGGCGGTCACGCTGCCGGTGAGGTCGCGAGCGGTATCGCGGTGAAGGTCGTGCGCGAGCACTGGGCGAGCGAGGACACGCTGAAGGTGATCGACACCTGGCTCGAGCAGGGCACGATCCAGGCGCGCAAGGCGATGCTCGCCGCCGTCAACGCCGGCGTGATCGCCGCGCACGATGCGATCCTCGCCGAGGCGACGCGCGATCGCACGAAGGGCGGGATGGGCACGACGATCATCGGTGCCCTCGTGATCGGCGGCGACATCGTGTTCGCGCAGTGCGGCGACTCGCGCGCGTATCTCGTGCGCGACGGCATCGCGATGCAGTTGACCGAGGACCACACGCTGCTCGCGCGCCTGCTCGCCGCAGGCATCGAGGTCGATGTCTCCGGCGAGGGCTCGCGGTTTCGCAGCATGCTGACCAACGCGCTCGGCATCGGCGAGGAGTGCAAGGTCTCGACGTTCGTGGTCCCGCTCGCCGACGGCGACCGGTTCCTGTTGTGCAGCGACGGCATCAGCGAGTACGTGCCCGAGAACGAGGTCGGCGACGTGCTCACCAAGCAGCCGAGCCCGGCGCGCGCCGCGCAGCGGCTGATCGACCTCGCGCTCGAGCGCGGCGGCGGCGACAACGCGACCGCGATCGTCGTGCGCGTGCTCGAGGCGGGCGAGACGCCGCTGCCCGCCGAGCAGCGCAAGAAGGACGACGCGGCGATCGGCGCGTGCCCGCTGTGGGGGACGCGGGTCACGCCGCAGCAGCGGCTGCGCGCGCTCCGGATCGCGATCCCGCGCGACCACAACTTCGGCGAGAAGCTGCCGGCCCACACGCTGGGCGATCGCGTCGCGTGGATCATCGTCGAGGGCGAGCTGGTGCAAGACGGCCTGCAGCTCGGGCCGGGCGCGCTGGTCTACCCCGAGTCGCTGCTGAACCTCGGCGCGGCTGCGCCGATGCCCGATCGCGACGCGTTCGCGATCACGCGCAGCGACGTGCGCGCGCTGGCGATCCGCGCCGACGACTTCCGCGAGCTGTGCGACGACGACGGCGAGCTCGGCGAGGCGCTGCTCGAGAGCCTCGCGCACGTGATCGCGCGGCGCAAGGCGCGCGCGGCCGCTCGCGCCGCGGTCGATTCGGTCGGCAACACCGATCCCCACCTGCACGCGGTGACCCTGCCGGTGCCGTCGCTGGGCGCGCTGAACGCGTCGGCGCGCGACGTGGCTGCGGCCTATCGCCCGACCGATCCCGATCTCCGCGCCACCCTGGCCGCCGAGGAGCGCCACCGCGCCGAGACGGTGCCCGACGAGCAGGTGACCGAGCTCTACATTCGCTCGCGGGTCCCCGACGAGAATGCGGTCACCGCGCCGCTGCCCGCCGAGCAGCGCAAGAAGGACGACGCGGCGATCGGCGCGTGCCCGC